>JAGGSM010000095.1 GCA_021159105.1 Candidatus Bipolaricaulota bacterium | reverse complement strand
GGAAGGACACTGATCGACGATCATTTCACGGGGCCGCCTCGCGCGGCCCCGTTTTCTTGTGTTGACCTGGAAGTAGATAAGTGCGAGAATGAATAGGCCGCGCTAGAGACAGCGAGACCGGCGTTCGCGGCTAGGGGGTAACCTGAGATGAGAGTACCTTTGCGTAGAGGTGTATTGCTTGTTGCTATTGGTGTGTTGTTCGCGCTCGGGTTGGCAGCGTTAGCCCAGGAGGAGAGCCCGCTCATCTGGGGGCCCAACCTTGGGGTGATTGGGGAGGACAGCGTCGCCATCACCTGGAACACGTCGCGCGAGGTGGGGGCGGACCTTCACTATGCTACCGCGAAGTTCTACGATGCGTCAAGCAAGTGGGAAGAGACCCTCTCCTTCGATCCACATAAAGGGGTGGCGGACATCCTGCTCAACGGCCTCCTCCCCGGAACGAAGTATCGCTATCAGCTCGTCATCTACGAAGGGGACGCGATCTACGATAGCCCGGTCGGACACTTCACAACTTCGAGCTCCGACCTGCGCTCCTTCTCCTTCCTCGTGTACGGGGACACGCGCACCAATCAAGATCGTAACGAACTTGTCGCCGATACAATGGCGCAGGACAATCCCGATGCTGCGCTCGTCATCAACACGGGCGATGTTGTAGAATCCCCCACCATTGGGCGTTTCAAGAAGTTCTTCGCCGCCATTGGCAATCTCGCCCTCTCTCATCCATATCTGTGTGTAATCGGAAATCACGAGAAGGCAAGCCCCCGCTTCTACGAGTTCTTCCCGCTGCCTGCCGGCGGAGGGAAATCAAACGAGGAATGGTGGTCGTTCGACTATGGGAGTGTTCACTTTGTCGGGATAGACTCCAACAGCATCACCGGTGCCAATGCGATTAAGTTGATGCGTGAGCAGGTGCAGTGGGTGAAGGAAGACCTGGCAAGGTCCAAGGCAACGTTCAAGGTCGTCTTCTTCCATCATCCGATCTACAGCTCCACGTGGGAGGGGGGCGTGAACGTCCCTCTACAGCAGGAGTGGGAGCAGATCTTCCGCGATACAGGGGTCGACGTCGTGTTCAACGGGCACATGCACTGCTACGAGCATTTCTTCATAGGGGGAATCCACTACGTCGTCACCGGCGGAGGTGGCGCTCCGCTGCAGGACCCAGTGGAGAGAGCAGCCGATGGAACAGTCTTCCGGCGATACGGAGCACTGCACTACGTCCGCGTAACCGTCTCCGGGAAGATGATGAAGGTGGAGGCGATCCCCGTGGCCAGTGTCTACGACGACGAGATCCACCTCACTCCCGGTGGAAGGCCGATGGACTCGTTCACTATCTCCAAGCCTTAAGTAGGGCAGCACTCGCAACAGATACTTCAGTGGATCTGCTCCAGTGCCTGCACGATCGCTCTCAAGAGGGGTTCGACTTCTTCTTGCCGCAACAGTTCCCTGCGAATCCTGGGGGGGCAACCGGCGTGGCGCAGGTATCTCGTCAGGTGCCCGCGAAAACGGTTGCATGCAGCGCGCTCGGTGTGCTGGCGGGGTCGCTTGCGCTGCGCGTTCTCGTGCAGCATCTCGCCGTACAGTCCGCGTAGGTGCCTGGCAATGACGCTCATCCAGTCGCTGGATTGCGGGGGAAGATGCTCTCTTCCGTAAATCCGTGCTGCGATCGAGGGGAAGATGAACGGGTTTCCGATGGCAGCCCGTCCGATCATCACCCCATCGACCCCTGTCTCGCGCAGCATGGCCACCGCCCTCTCCCCGTTGACTACACCCCCGTTTCCGATGACAGGGATCGATAGCTCACTCTTGATCTTGCGCAATATCTCATGATCAGCCGGCCCGCTGTGCTGGGCTGAGGCCAGGCGAGCATGCAGGAACAGGGCACTCGCCCCTGCCTCCTCCACCGCGTGTGCCACCTGGGAGATGTTCGCGTTCTCAGGGGAGATGCCGGTGCGCGTCTTCACCGTCACCGGCACAGAGACGGCCGTAGCGACCGCGCGGACGATCTTGCGCAGGCGCTCTGGATCACGCATCAGCGCGACACCCGCCCCTTTGCGCACGATCTTCGGCACTGGGCAGCCAGCGTTGATGTCGATCAGATCAAAGCCGCCGAGCCCCTCGGCGATGCTCGCCGCTTCTGCCATCACCACGGGGTCAGAGCCGTAGATGTGTGCCGCGATCGGCCGCTCAGATGCCTTCGTGTTGAGCATGTTCAGGGTGCGAGTGATGTTGCGTACAATCCCCTCGGAAGAGACGAGCTCTGTGAATACGAGGCCGCACCCCTGTTCCAGGCAGATGCTGCGGAAGGTGGAGTCGGTGTAACCAGCCATTGGGGCGAGTATGACTGGAGAAGGGATTTCCAGGGCTCCGATGCGCAGCGGGCGAGGTGAGAGAGAGAAGCCTCCCGCTTGTGTATCTTCGTGACGGTTACTGTTTGCCGGCACTTGTCTCTGCAAGGAGGGTGAAGAAGGAATCGAGATCGACGTTCCCACCGCTCAGGATGACGCCGACACGCTCCCCATTTCCACCGATCACGCCGCTTAACAGTGGAGCGACGGCGACGGCGCTCGATGGCTCGATGATCAGCTTCATCCTCTCCCACACGAAGCGCATAGCTTGCAGGATCTCCTGTTCCGAGACGAGGATGACCGAATCGACCAGCTGCTGCATGATCTCGAAGTTGAGCTCCCCGAGAGGCGTGCGCAGGCCATCAGCGATCGTATGCGGCTCAAGCTGGGTGATCCTCTCCCCTCTTGAGAGGGAGCGATAGGCATCGTCCGCCCCTGATGGCTCGCAGGCGATGACGCGCGCCCCCTCGAGCAGGTGGGAGGCGGAGAGCGCAGTCCCGGCGATCAATCCTCCTCCGCCGACGGGCGCGAGGATGATGTCGAACGGACCGCTCTGTTCGATCAGCTCGGTCGCTGCCGTCGCCTGTCCGGCGATGACGCTCATGTTGTCGTGCGAGTCGATGAACACGGCTGATGTCTGCTCGATCGTCTCCTTGGCTTTCTCCTCGCGCGCGGCCTGCGTCGGTGCGCAGGTGATGACCATCGCCCCGTATGCAGCGACTGCTTCTCGCTTCACCGTCGGCGCGTCCTCCGGCATGATGACGAACGCGCGTTCTCCCACCAGCCTAGCTGCTAGGGCGAGCGCCTGGCCGTGGTTTCCGCTGGAGTGGGTGACGACCCCCTTCGCTCTGGCCTCTTCATCCAGAGCGCTGATGGCGTTGTACGCCCCGCGGAACTTGAACGATCCGGTTCGCTGCAGGTTCTCCGCCTTGAAGAAGACGCTCGCTCCCTGCTTCTTGGTCCACGGACGATGAGGTGAAGACCGGTGTCACATGTGCAATTCCATCCAGTCGCTTTCTCGCTTCCACGACTTCTGCCCACAGCCTATCTTTCATCTCCCCCCCTGAATACGATCTCGCGGTAGTGGAGCAGCTCTCCAATTGATTCTTGAATATCACTGAGCGCCCGGTGCTTCGATGTCTGGCTGTTGCCGACGCCGATCAGAGCCTCCGGGTACCACCTGGCCACCAGCTCCTTGAGCGTGCTCACGTCGACGTTGCGGTAACTGAGCAGGGAGTTCAATCGCGGCATGTAGCGGATGATGAACCGCCGATCGAAGCAGATCGAATTTCCGCACAGGGGACAGGCACGCACAGGGCAGTACTGTGAAGCGAAGGAGACCAGTTCTGATTCCGCCTGCGCCAGGGAGATCGACGATCTGCGCACCTCGTCGATCAACCCAGACGCTCGGTATTGCTTCTTACACCACTCATCGAGATTCTCCAGCACTTCATCCGACTGGTGAATCACCAACTCCGGCCCCTCGGCGATCACATTTAGGTCCTTGTCAGTTATGATCATCGCCACTTCCAGGATCGCCTTTGTCTCAACATCGATCCCGCTCGTCTCGAGGTCAACCCACACCAGGTTTTGTCGATCTTTCTTCAATCGCGATCAGTCCCCTTTCTGTGTGCACGAGGATACCACGTACGCTGCTCAGTTCCAAGCGGCTTCTCCCTTCCTTCCCCACCTGGTTGCCACGGGGTGTCTCACTGGTTAGACTGCACCCATGCCCGTTGAAATCACCACGTTGACCAAGACCGACCTGGAGAGCTACATCGAATTGGTGCGCGTTGGCTTCGGTGCGGAGCTCGCCGAGCGCGGGACGAACATCGCTGGAGTGGCCCGCCTGGCGCGCGTGCTCCTCGCTTGCCGCTCCCTTCCGCTGCGCACGATCGAGCTTCTCACCCATCGTGGACTGTTTGTCCTCCTGGCAAAGGACGGTGAGCGCGCGGTGGGAATGCTGACGGTGTTGAAGAAGAGGGTGCCGATCCTGATCGGGGCCTACGTGCGGGAAGAGTATCGCAGAAGCGGGGTCGCACTCGCGTTGATCAATGAGGCCCTCTCCCGGCTGAAGCGGCTCGGCTACCTGCGCGTGCACGGAGCGGTGTTCGATCACACCGCGCAGCTGTTGGTCGAGCGAGCTGGGTTTGTCCCCTATGATCACATCGACCTCTACCAGCGCTCACTCCCACTTGGAACAGGGTATTTCTCCGATGGATCGGTGCAGCGTGCGCGGAGGGTGGACATCCCGCGCCACCCCTACGACCTCGGGCCAATAAATGCGCTCATTGGAGTGCGCATACGCCGCTTGGTAGTGCGCTCGGGGAAAAGAGAGGCGCTGGCGGCCATGCTGATCGCTCTGCCGCATCAGGGCGTGGGAGAGGTCCAGCTGAGAATTATCCCGCCGGCATCAGAGGGCGCGCTTCATGCTCTGTTAGGCGCTGCCGATGGATGGTTCACGAGGCTTGGCCGGACGAGGATCAGCGTCTCGCTGCACGACGACACACAGGCTCTGGCGAGCATCCTGGTGGAGGAGGGGTTTGTGAAGCGTCACTCCTGGGTGGAGATGGCGGTGGATCTATAAGAAAAAAACGGGACGGGCTTCAAAGAGCCCGCCCCGTGATCTGTTCTTTCTACTTGCGCTCTCCCAGAGGGAGCACGGTCTTGCCGTGTACGGTGTTGATCAGGATACCGGCGGAGGTGTACCAAGCGATCAACGCGCACAGCACCCCTTCGTAACCTGCGATGGTGTGCACGATGGGGACGAATTCCCCGATCGCCAGCAGGAAGAAGAGGATGGTCAGGGTGATGAACACCCACGTGACAGCCTTGGGAAGCTTGAGAGAGGCGATCGTCGCGTAAAAGGTGAATATCCCCCACGCGATGAGGACGATTGCCACTCCGCTTGCCGATACATCGGCAATCACCGGGACACCGGCGAACTTCATGAAGAAGAAGAGCGCCAACCCCATCCAGAATGCACCGAATGAGGTAAAGCAGGTGGCTCCGAATATGTCGCCCCTGCGCACGTCCCACATGCCAGCCATGAATTGGGCCAGCCCACCATAGAGCATGGCAACGGGCATAACAATCCCAATCGCAGAGGCATCGACCCATCCAGCATTCACGATGTTCAGGATGAACGTCGAGAGGGCGAACCCTCCCAACCCCAGCGCACCGACGTTCGCTAGTGCGGGCTTATTTGCTTCGCTCATTAGTTCCTCCTAGCCCTTGTAGCCGACCATCTCTTTCAAGTGGTCGACGCTCTCCGGGTTCTGCAACGTGGTGAGGTCACCGACAGGGTCGTTTCGTACCAGCGCCTTCAAGACGCGGCGCATGATCTTCCCGGACCGGGTCTTCGGCACGTCGTCGACGAAAATGATCTCGTCAGGTCGTCCGGTCGGCCCGATGACCTTGGTCACCGTCGCCAGCAGCTCCTTGCGGATCTCGTCCGAGTGCTCGACCCCCGCCTTAACAAGGACGAACGCCACCGGGACCTCTCCCTTCAGATCGTCCGGGCGGGAGACGACGGCCACTTCGCTGACCTTGTCGTTCTGCGCCAGCGCGCTCTCCACCTCCGCGGTGGCGAGGCGATGACCGGCAACGTTCATAACGTCGTCGACACGCCCAGTGATGCGGATGTTCCCCATCTCGTCCTTGCGCGCTCCGTCGCTAGTGAAGTAGCGTTCGTCGCCGTACTCGGTGAAGTATTGCGCCTTGAACCTATCCATGTCCCCATAGATCCCGCGCGTCAACGCCGGCGGGAACGGGCTGAAGATGGAGAGGTATCCGCCCTCACCTGGAGCGACTGGCGATCCACCGGCATCGAGGATGTCCGCGATCACGCCTGGGAAAGGCCGACCGGCGATGGTTGGGATGAACGGGCCGATGCCGGGGAGACTGTTGACCATGTTCGCCCCTGTCTCGGTCTGCCACCACGTATCGACGATCGGGCAGCGTCCGCCACCGATCTTGTCGAAGTACCACAGCCAGGCGTCGACGTTGATCGGCTCACCGACCGTTCCCAGCAGGCGCAGTGATGACATGTCGTACTTAGCCGGCCACTCATCCCCCCACTTGAGGAACATGCGGATCGCGGTCGGTGCGGTGTACAGCTGGGTCACCTTGTGCTTTTCGATGATCGCCCACATGCGGCCGTAGTCGGGAGCGTCCGGCGAACCCTCGTACATCACGCTCGTCACTCCGTTCATCAACGGGGCGTAGTTGATGTAGGTATGCCCCGTGATCCAACCGACGTCAGCGGTGCACCAGAAGACGTCGCCCGGATGTAGGTCAAAGTTCCACTTGGCTGTCAGATAGGACTGAACAGCGTAGCCGCCAGTGGTGTGCATGATTCCCTTCGGCTGGCCAGTCGTCCCCGAGGTGTACAGGAGGAACGCCAGGTCCTCGGAATCCATCTCTTCTGCCGGGCAGTCCTCGGAGGCGTCCTTCATCAGGTCGTGGTACCACAGATCACGGCCAGCGGTCATGGGTGCGCTCCCATCGAGGCGCTTGACGACGACGACCTTCTCCACGGGGGTTCCTTCAACTCCAGCATCGGCGTTCTTCTTCAGGTTGATCGCCTTGCCTCGCCGGTAGTAACCGTCGGCGGTGATGACGATCTTCGCTCCTGCATCGATCATCCGGTCGCGCAGTGAATCTGGCGAGAACGCGGAGAAAACGACGCTGTGCGGCGCACCGATGCGCGCGCAGGCCTGCATGGCGATCACTGCCTCCGGGATCATCGGCAGGTAGATCCCCACGCGGTCGCCCTTCTTCACGCCCAGTCCTTTCAACGCGTTGGCGAACTTGCTGACCTGGCGATGCAGCTCCTTGTAGGTGAGCTTGACAGCCTCTTCCTCCACCGGCTCCGGCTCCCAGATGAGGGCGATCTTGTCTCCGTTCCCCTTCTCGATCTGGGCGTCTAGGGAGTTGTAGGAGAGGTTGAGCTTCCCGCCGACGAACCACTTGTAGTTCTCGGGAGCGAACTCGTACGCCTTGTCCCAGTGTTTGAACCAGTGCAGCTCCTCGGCGTGCTTGCTCCAGAACGCAACCGGATCAGCCTTTGCCTCGGCGTAGATCGACTCGTCGGAGACCCACGCCTGCTCCTTCATGGCCGCAGTCGGCCAGAAGACGTTCTCCTTCTTCGGGTCCTTCTCGACCCACTTTGTCGGATTTGACACGGTTTGACCACACTCCTATAGGTTAATGATCTTGCGCAATACTAGCCAACTGCGCGCCCGCGCGCAAAGCGCCCATAGATAATCTGACAGGAATCAAGTTGGAACTGCCGATGTATTCTCGCAGGATATCCATTTTCGCTCCGACAGAGAATACGGGCAACTCAAATATGAGACCTGACTCGCCTCTCACTTTATTTAAAGCAACTCCCCATGTCAAGCCTGGACCATGAGCGATAGATATGGTTACAAAGACCCTGTATGCAGTCATTTGATCGTATCGATGAAGGCCTTGCGACTCTCACTTGAGCCGAAAGCGTCAATTTGACCTTGGCATGCCGAATGTAGGAAGATCACCGTCGAACCGATTTGATCCGAAATTGGACAGCAAAATGACAGAAAGGGATACCAGACATAGTCGCCGCCCTCGTACGGGAAAGGCGGAAGCTACATACAAGCGCCTTCTCTCTGCCGGGGAGCATGTGTTCAGCGAGCACGGATATCATGCTGCGTCGGTCTCTGCAATCTGCCGGGAGGCTGGGCTTGCCCAAGGCACCTTCTATCGCTATTTTCTGAACAAGGAAGAGGTATATCTCAAACTGATTGCGCTTCTGCAGGATAGCCTTGTCGCTAGCATTAAGGAAGCGATCTCCCCTCTTTCCTCGGCAACAGAGCAGCTTCTTACTTGCTACAAAGGAGTACTCGCCTTCATCTCCGACAATGCCGGGCTCTATCACGTGTTCAGACAGGCCGAGTTTATCAATCTTGAGGTTCACTGGAGGTTTCACGAGAGCATCGCCGAAATACTGGAACAGATACTTCGCTTGGGTGTGCAGACCGGCGAATTCCGCCAGTTGGATGTTGAGGTTGTGGCATACTCTCTGCTTGGGATACTCGAGTTCATTGCCATGCGCTACATAATTTGGGAGCCCGAGAAGCTCTATGAAGCGACGCATGAGAGCGTCATCTCCGTGATCTTGCAGGGACTCGATACGGGCAAGAACCTGTCTCCAGGGAGAGCTCGGAAAGCAGCGGTCTCTGTGGAGGAAGCTCCACTCGTCACAGGGGGCGAAGCGACACGACAGAGCCTACTGCGCGCAGCGGAAAAGCTGTTCGGCGAAGCCGGATTTCATGAAACGTCTATCTCTGCCATTACGTATGTTGCTGGCGTTGCCCAGGGCACGTTCTATCTCCACTTCCCGACCAAGGTCTCTATCTTCACACAGCTTGTCGAAGATATCAATAATCGATTCCGCGCTCTGGAACATGCCACCCTCAGTGGACTTAGTGATCGCCGGGAAGTGGAGCGTGAGGGCTTTAAGACATTCTTCGAATTCATCGGTAAACACCGCGGTGCCTATCGGATCATCCGCGAAGCAGAGTTCATAGATCAACAAGTGGGCCGTTGGTACTACGAACAGCTTGCCAAGGGATACGTGCGAGGTCTGCGCCGCGGTATGGATCATGGGGAGATCCATGTCCTCGATCCGGAGCCGGTTGCCTATGGACTGCTTGGAATGGGGCACTTCATAGGCCTGAGGTGGCTCTTCATGGGGAAGGAGAAGCAGGTTCCGGATACAACGCTCACATCTATGCTCGATTTCATCCTGCATGGCGTTCTCTCGCGCTAGGTGAACTGGAGGGTATTGACTAAGGGACTATTTTGTGCTAGAGTGAGACCTGAATCAGTTGTCATATTTGGGTTGGTCAAGGCACTCCAGTGTCTCTTGATGTTTTCTTCTTGTGAGGAGGCGTGATGCGCAAGGTTGGGATTGTTGGCATCGGGCAGAGTCGTTTTGGTATTCGTTCTGATGCTTCACTGCGAGAGCTTTCCTTCGAGGCGGCAAAGGCGAGCTTGGATGACGCGGGGATTCCTCTCGATGACGTCCAGGCAATGGTGGTGAGCGTGGCATCAGATGAGCTCAGCTACGCGCTACAGCCATCCGCTCAGGTCGTCGACTATCTGGGATTCAATCCTAAACCAAGCTTTCGCGTTGAAGGAGCTTGTGCTTCGGGGAGCATGGCGGTACGCACCGGATGGATGACTGTTGCCTCAGGGTTGGCTGATCTCGTTATAGTCGTTGGCGCAGAGAAGATGACTGAGGTGTCGACCGCTGCTGTCACAGATGTCCTTGGAAGGGCGGGGGACTTCATGTGGGAGTATCCGTTCGGCATGACCTTCCCCGGTTACTACGCACTCATAGCGCGGGCGCACATGGCAAAGTACGGGACGACCGAGGAGCAGCTGTCCATGGTTGCCGTCAAGAACCACCATTACGGCGCGCTAAACCCGTACGCGCACATGCGAAAGGAGATCAGTCTGGACAAGGCGATGAGCTCATTCACTGTTGCCGACCCTCTCAAGTTGTACGATTGCTGCCTGATATCGGATGGGGCAGCAGCGATCGTCCTCGCCTCCGATAAGCTGGCCGGGAGCCTGAGCAAGAAGCCCGTTTGGATATCTGGTTTGGGGCTGGGGACGGACACGATTTCTCTCTCTGACAGGCGGGATATCACGACCCTCGATGCGACAGTGGAGGCGGCGCGACAAGCCTACGACATGGCCGGTATCGGACCGAAGGACATTGATGTCGCCGTTGTTCATGACTGCTTCACCATCGCCGAGATCGCCGCTTACGAAGACCTTGGGTTCTGCGCAAAAGGCGAAGGGGGGAAGCTGATCGAGGAGAAGAGGACCTACATTGGAGGCGATATCCCGGTGAATGTCGACGGTGGTCTGAAGTCCAAAGGGCATCCGATAGGGGCGACAGGGGTTGCTATGGCTGCCGAGATTGCTAAGCAGCTGCGCGGTGAGGCAGACCCTGGGCGGCAGGTTGAAAATGCTAGGATCGGTCTCTCGCACAACGTAGGTGGAAATGGCCAGCATGCCGCGGTTCACGTCTTCCAGGTCGACTAAGGAGATATGCATGGAATTCAGAGATTTTTCTTTGCTCGTAAAGGACACAAAGGTGAGCGAGTTCGCGGAAGGCCTTGAGCGCGGCGTGATCCTAGCGACAAAGTGCGAGAAGTGTGGGAGCATCTACTACCCGCCTCGACACGATTGTCCGAAGTGCTTCTCAGATGAGATGAGCTGGATAGAACTGCATGGCTCGGGGAAGCTCCTGTCGTTCACCGTCATCTTCGTGCCCCCAGAGCACTTCGCGCCTGACCTGAGTGAAACAGCACCGTTTTCCGGGTATCGGTATGCTCCAAAACCGGTTGGGATCGTCGAGATGGGGAACGGCGCTCGAGTGATGGGTTGGATCCCAGGGATACCGCGGGAGGAGCTGCAGATAGGAATGTCCCTCACGCCCAAGGCGGAGGTCCTCCCGAATGGCAGGGCGACGATCGTGCTTGCTCCGGAAGGTGAGTAGGCCATGGCAAAGGAACTCTCTCATGCTAAGATCGCTGGAGTGGGGATGTACATCCCCAGCGAGAGGATCAGCAATGCCGAGCTGGCCGCGAAGATGGACTACGACGTCGAAGGGTACCTGCAGGACAAAGGGATTGGTGTCCGCTATCGTGCGGCCGCCGATGAGTCGACGTCGGATATGGCAGTGGCGGCTGCGCGTGAAGCGATCAATCAGGCCGAGCTGAGTGCAAAGGACATCGATCTGATAATTCTAGCAACGGACACTCCAGACTACATCACCCCTCCCACCTCGGCGATCATTCAGCACAAGCTTGGGGCGGTAAATGCTGGTGTCTTTGACATCAATGCTGCGTGCACCGATGAGACAATCGCGCTTGCCATAGCGTCGAACTACATCGCCCTCGATCCGTCGATCAACAACGTGGTCGTGGTCGGAGCGTACGGAATGACGAGATGGCTCGATTGGAGCCCGTACTCTGAATCGGCGTCCAAAGTGCTGGCGATGCTGTTCAGCGATGGTGCGGGCGCGGTTGTCCTGACCCCGTCACGTGAGGCTGGATACCTATCATCGAAGATGCTCACCGAGGGAAGTTACTGGGATACCTACGGGATATACGTTGGGACGGCTCGTCCACCGGACGCAGAGATGATATCGAGTAAGCGGCACTATCTGCGCTTTCATGAGCATGCGCATCGCGTGCCCGCCGACTTCAATCTGGCCCGATGGCCGAAGCTCCTCAAGGAGACACTGGGGCAAGTCGGGTACGAACCGAGCGATCTGAAGCTTGTGTTGATGAATCAAGTGGAGAGAGCTACGGTGCATGCAACACTGAATGAACTCGGTCTGCCGCTGGAAAAGACGCACTGGGTAGCGGACAAGTTTGGGTATGCGGGATCCGCCTCGGTGTTCATGGCGCTGTATGATGCGTTGGAGCAGGGGAAGATCGAGAGTGGTGATCTCATAGCATTCTGCACATCAGGGGCTGGATTTGTCCTGTCCACCGCGCTCTTCAGGTGGGCATAAAGTTCTTAGGAGGAAGGTATGCGATTGAAGGATAGGGTGGCGATTATCACCGGTGGTGGGCGCGGGATCGGACGGGAAACAGCGCTCTTGTTCGCCTCTGAGGGAGCCAAGATCGTTGTCTGTGACGTGGCACAGTGCGGTAGCGACGTCGCAGACGAGATCGTCAGCAGCGGTGGTGAAGCGATCTTCGTCAGAACGGACGTCACCGATCATCGAAGCTGCCTAGAGATGGCAAAGTCCGCAGTCGATGCGTTCGCTCGGATCGACATTCTCATCAACAATGCGGGGATAGTGCGTGATGCGCGGCTCGTCAAGATGACCGAGGAAGACTTCGATCTTGTGATCAAAGTCAACCTGAAGGGAGCGTTCAACGCTGCCCAGGCGGTCGCTCCAGTGATGATCGAGCAAGGGAGTGGAAAGATCATTAACGTAGCGTCCGTCGTCGGCCTGTACGGCAACTTCGGACAGACGAACTACGTGGCAACGAAGGCGGGAATCATAGGGATGACAAAGGTTTGGGCAAGAGAGCTCGGCAGGAAGGGGATCAACGTGAACGCGGTTGCCCCCGGATACACCCAGACCGAGATGATGGATGGAGTCCCAGAGAAGGTATTGCAAGGGATGCGCGATAAGACTCCCCTCGGACGACTCGGGAAGCCGCGAGATATCGCCAACGCCTATCTGTTCCTTGCATCCGATGAGTCAGACTATGTACACGGAACAGTCCTGAGTGTGGACGGTGGCTTGATACCTTAGGGGGAAGATGTCCAAGGCGAGAATCAACGGAATCGACATCAATTATGAGGTCCATGGCGAAGGAGAACCGCTCCTTCTGATCCAGGGGTTGGGGCACTCTTCAGAGTTTTGGTTCCTTCAGGTCCCGGAGTTCTCCAAGCATTTCCAAACGATCATCTACAACAATCGAGGGATCGGAAAATCCGACAAGCCGAACGAAACGTACTCGATCGCCGGCGATGCCCTTGATGCCGTCGCACTGCTGGATCACCTGCGGATCGAGCGCTCTCATGTCCTTGGAGTATCAAGAGGTGGCTACATAGCCCAAGAACTAGCTATTTCTCACCCCGAACGCGTAAGAAGGCTCATCTTGATGTCGACTCACTACGGTGGTCCAGAGTACCTAGAGGCAACCAGAGATCTGTGGGCAGAGCTGTTCGATGTGACTGGGCTTTCACTGGAAGAGATCTATAGGAAAGCAGCCAAGTACCTCACCTCTGAAGCATTCTACACGAGCAATCCAGACATGATCGATAGGATGGTAGCGATAAGAATGGCTAACCCGCAGCCAGCGTATGCGTTCCAGCACCAATTTCAAGGGGCCGCGGCCTTCGACGCATCCAGAAGGGTGAGTCAGATCGACGCGCCAACTCTGGTGATCGCAGGGACGGAAGACAGAGTAGTTCCTATGTGGCTCTCAGAGAAGCTGGCAAGCGCGATCCCTGAAGCCGGGTTCGTGCCCATCGATGGTGCCGGGCACCTGTCTTTCATCGAGCAGCCTGAACTGATAAACAAGTTGGTTACAGATTTCTTGGAGGATTAAGGAAACATGGGAATCGATTCCCTTAACGGCAAGGTCACAATCATCACCGGAGCCAGCTCTGGAATTGGAGCGGCGCTTGCTCGGGCGTTCTCCAACGAGGGAGCCTTGGTTGTCCTCGCTGCCAGGCGGATTGAAAAGCTCGAGAAAGCGGCTCGTGCTTGCCACGGCGATACTTTGGCCGTCAAGTGCGATGTTACTTCAGCTGATGAACGTCAGAGATTGGTCGATGAGGCAGTGGAACGCTTCGGGCGGGTCGATATCCTTGTCAATAACGCCGGAATCGGGTTGTATGGCGATACAGAAGCGACAAAGGAGAGCGACCTTCGGCGTCTCTTCGAAGTGAACGTCTTTGCCGTTTTCCTCCTCACCAAGCTTGTCCTTTCGGTGATGAGAGAGCAGGGATCAGGGCTCATCTTGAACATCGGATCGATCGGCGGGCTCATCGCTCACTCCGATAAGGTGACTGCGTACGTGGCCTCAAAACATGCGGTGGTTGGCTTCACCCGCGGGCTGCAAAGGGACCTGCATGGAACGGGGATCGATGCCAAGGTCGTCTGCCCGCAGCTTGTTGATACGGGATTCTATCAGGCGAGCTTTGGCGCAAGAGAAATGGAAGGGCTGCTCGAGAAAGTCAAGGGCCGAATGGACACGGTGGACCAGGTGGTCGAAGGGGTCATGAGAGGGATCTTCTCCGACCGATTGGTGATCCTCCCTACGGAGAAGTCAGAGAGGGCATATGAGAGATTTCGAGATGTCTAGCTGCGCTGCAACAAAGGAGTTGGATGAGAACTGAGGCATGCAACACGGTTCTTGTTGTTGGTGGCGGATCTGGGATGGGAGCAGCTATCTCGCGTGATCTAGCTCGTCACGGCCTGGAGATCTTTGTCGCCGACATCAACATGGACAGAGCACAGTCTGTGGCACAAGAGATCACTGCTTCAGGGGGCAATGCCGTGGCGCTGCGCGTGGATGCCTCGAGTAGCACTGATGTTCGGGATCTCTTCTCCCAGGTGAAGAAATCGACCGAACGCCTTGACGCGATGGTGAACGCCGCTGGAATACTCGGCGAGACCGCGTTCATAGAAGAGATGAGCGATGAGCAGTGGAAACATGTCATGTCGGTGAATCTTGATGGCACATTCTACTGTTGCCGCGAGGCTGTGCGCTGGATGAAGGAATCTAGATCCGGCAGGATCGTCAACTTCAGCTCGGTCGCTGGCCTCTCTCCGACGCCGGGCGCGCTGCACTACAGTGCGAGCAAAGCTGCCGTTATTCAACTGACAAAGACTCTCGCTAAGGAAGTGGCGCGCTACAACATCAGGGTGAACGCGATAGCTCCCGGGTACATCGAGACACCGATGCTCGATGAGATTGATCCAACATTCAGGGAGGCCATACTGAAGCGGACTCCACTGAAGAGGTTTGGCGAGGTTGATGAAGTTGCTGGCCTGGTCGCATTTCTCGTAAGTGATGCGGCGGATTTCTTTACCGGACAAGTCTTCAGCCCAAATGGAGGACTCGTCATATGAAGAGAGGTAGGCAGTGATGCACGGAGAATACCCACATCTGAAGAGCGAACAGGCGGGGGAGATCTGTTGGGTGACGATCGACCGGCAGGGGGATCGTAACTCACTCAACTCAGAGCTTATTGCAGAGCTTGTTCAACATCTGGAAGACATCGAGCGGAGAGACAGTGTGCGGGCCGTTGTCTACACCGGTGCGGGGGATTCTTATTTCATCGGCGGTGCAGACGGAGTGGAGATGATGAATCTGTCTCCCGAAGAGGCGAAGGCCTTCTCGTCACGAATTCAGGGCCTGTTCAACAGGATGCAGGAGAGCCCCTTGATTCTGGTGGCGGCGATAAATGGCCTGTGCTTTGGAGGTGGGTTTGAGTTTGCCCTTGCCTGCGACCTGCGCCTGGCAAGCGAGAACGCCCGGATTGGTCTTCCTGAGGTCAAGGTAGGCCTCATTCCAGGTGGTGGAGGAACGCAGAGGCTCCCACGATTGGTCGGAATGGGCAGAGCGATGGAGATGATCCTCACCGGGCATCTCTTCCCAGCAGAGGAAGCGCTGCACATTGGGCTGATTCACCGGTTGGCGTGTCGCGCCGAGCTACGTACTCGCTGTGAGGAGACACTGAAGAAGATTCTCCGACAACCTCAATACGCGCTCTCCGCGGCGAAACAGTCCGTCTATGCATCAATGCACTTACCTCTCGACCGCGGCCTGGTGGTTGAGCAACATCAGTTTTCGACGTGTTTCTCGCACGATTTCTTCCCTAACTTGATGCGAGATCAACTGGCAACCGGAGAGCTAAAGACAACATCAAAAAGTGGAACCAACCAGGAGGAATAGACAACATGCCATTGTTGGATACACCGGATGGAGCGCATCTGTACTATGAGGTGCATGGAGAGGGTGAGCCGGTACTATTCTTGAGCGGCATCATGATGAATACGCTCAGCTGGGCGTCCTACGTGCCTGAGATATCGAAGAAGTGTCAAC
>JAGGSM010000079.1 GCA_021159105.1 Candidatus Bipolaricaulota bacterium | reverse complement strand
CGGGTCGCAGCTTGGGATGGGCCTCTTTGAGGAAGCCGTTCTCATCGACATTGATGTGGAACGTCTTCGCCAGTTCCGCCGTCCCTTCGCTGGGGACCATGGCCATGGCCAGGACAACCAGATCCACCCCGATCTCCATCCGCTTCCCACTCAGCGTATCCGCTCCCCAGACGGTGAGGTGATCCCCCTCATCCACCACCTTGGCCACCTTCCCGCGGATGTAGCGGATGCGCTTGCCGGAGATGATCCCCTGGGCGAACTCCTCGTATCCCTTTCCATCGGTGCGGATGTCGATGTAAAAGACGTTCGCCACGCCGTCAGGAACGCTCTTCTTGAACAGGAGCGCCTGTTTGGCGGTGTACGTGCAGCAGATGCGGGAACAGTATGGATTGTGCCGTCCCGGGTCGCGCGACCCAGCGCAGTGAACGAAGGCAACGCTCTTCACCGGCCGACCGTCGGAAGGACGGCGGAGTTGTCCCTTCATCGGGCCGGATGGGTGGACCATCCGTTCGAACTGAAGCGAAGTCACCACATCCGGGTACTTTCCACCACCGTACTCGGTGAGGTGGCTCGGGTCGTACAGATCATAGCCGGTGGCGATGATGATCGTCCCCACCTTCTTGGTGATCATCTTGGGGGCCATGTCGTAGTCGATCGCTCCGACATCGCACACATCCTTGCACAGCCCACAACGGATCGGCTTCACCCCGAGACAGGCGTCTTCGTCGAGCACGTAGGACGAAGGTATTGCCTGCTCGAACGGGAGGTAGATCGCCTTGCGCTCGGACAGCCCCTCATTGAACTCCTCCTTCACACTCACCGGACAGACCTCGGTGCACTTGTTGCACAGGTTGCACTTGTCTGCATCGACATAGGTCGGGTTCTTGCGGATGGTCACCTCGTAGTTTCCCGTGTAGCCAGCGACCTTAACCACCTCGCTGTAGGTGAGAAGCTCGATGTTAGGGTGACGGGATGCCTCCACCATGCGAGGAGTGAGGATACACTGTGCGCAATCGAGGGTGGGGAAGGTAACTGACAGCTGGGCCATGTGCCCGCCGATGCTCGCATCCTTCTCCACCAGGATGACCTTGTGTCCGCTGTTGGCGACGTCGATCGCCGCCTGAATGCCGGTGATCCCGCCTCCGACCACCAGGCAGGTGGACTCATGATCCACTGCTATCGGCTCCAGGTCGTCATCGCCGCGCACCTTCTCCACCGCAGCGCGTGCGATTCGAATCGCCTTCTCCGTCGCCACCTCGCGGTCATCGTGGACCCAACTCACCTGCTCGCGAATGTTGGCCACTTCCAGGCGATACCGGTTCAGCCCCGCTTCCTCCGCCGCATTGCGGAACGTCTCCTGATGCATGTTCGGGGTGCAGGACGCAACCACCACCCCGTCAAGGTTGTGCTCCTTGATCGCATCTCTGATCTTCTGCTGCCCGATCTCAGAGCACATATAATCGTAGTCTTCCGCATGGACGACGCCAGGGTACTCCTTGAGCGTCTTCGCCACGAAACCTGTATCGACCGTATCCTCGATGTTCCTTCCGCAATGACACACAAAGACACCGATTCGGCTCATGATTTCAGCTTCCTCCCGTAGTCGTAGCCGGTTTCAAAGGCCCGCTCGTTCAGTTCGAGGAAGCGGGAAGGCACAGAGTCACGCACGGCCCCCAGCATCGCCTCCTTGCTGACGAAACCAGTGATTGCGACAACGGCTCCCAGCATGACGACGTTGGCGACAATCCTATTTCCCAGCCCTTCCGCCAGCTGCGTTGCCGGCACCTTGTACAGTCGTATCCCCGCTGGAGCCTCACCCACATCGACCAGGTCTCGATCGACGATCAGCGTCCCCCCAGGGGCGATCTTCGAGCCAAAGGTGGTGTACGCTTCTTGCGACAGAATAACTAATAGATTAGGAAGTGTTACTTCTGGATAAGAAATTCTGTCTTGAGAGATAACTACATTAGCGTTACACGCACCGCCACGTGCCTCCGGGCCGTACGACTGTGTTAGCACAGCGTTAAGCTTGTCGTTGATCGCAGCAGCCCGTCCAGAGATTTTGGCGGCAGAGATCACTCCCTGCCCACCGAAACCCGCAAACCGGATCTCAGTTCGCATCCATTCGCTCCTTGTTACCACAGACAGCTCTGTTTTGCAGTTTGTTTGTGCTTGTGCTCACGATCACAAACACCAGCGAGCAGACTGTATAACACTTTTTCTCTCACCTGTCAAGCCGGCTCCTCTCAGATCACGCTTGCTATCGCAGACCCGATCTGAGCTGGACTCTCCACAACCGTTACCCCTGCCTCGCTCAGGGCGGCAATCTTCGCAGCCGCCGTTCCCGTGCCGCCGGTGACGATCGCTCCGGCGTGCCCCATGCGCCGTCCGGGAGGAGCGGTGCGGCCAGCGATGAACGAGACGACGGGTTTGGTGAACTCATCAGCGATGTAGCGCGCTGCCTGCTCCTCGGCGTTCCCGCCGATCTCCCCGATCAGCACCACCGCCTCTGTCTGTTCGTCCTCCTCGAACAGCGCGAGGAGATCGATGAACGACAGGCCGATGATCGGATCCCCTCCGATTCCAACGCAGGTTGATTGACCGATCCCGCGCTGCGACAGCTGGTTGACCGCCTCGTAGGTGAGCGTACCGCTGCGCGACATCACGCCCACGCTCCCCTCGCGGTGGATGTAACCCGCCATCAGACCCAGCTTTGCCTTCCCCGGAGAGATGATCCCGGGAGTGTTCGGCCCGATCAGCTTCGTCCCCCGGATGTCGAGGTAACGGCGGACGAGGACCATGTCGTTGACCGGGATCCCTTCGGTGAGGCAGATGACGAGCTCAATTCCACCCTCCGCCGCCTCCAGGATGGCATCGGCGGCGAACCTGGGGGGGACGAAGATCATCGCTGCGTTTGGCTCGGTCTTTCCCATCGCCTCGGCGACCGTATCGAAGACAGGAACATCGTGCACGCTCTGTCCCCCCTTTCCCGGGGTGACTCCCGCCACGACGTTCGTGCCATAGGCGAGCATCTGCTGCGTATGAAAACTCCCCTCTCTCCCTGTGATCCCCTGCACCAACACACGCGTAGTCTTGTCTACCAGAATGCTCATTTCCCCTCCTTAAGCGCACGGGCGATCAGCTTCGCTGCCTCGTCCAGGTCGCTCGCCCTCAGGAAAGAGAGCCCGGATTGTGCGAGGATCTCCCTTCCCTGTTCAACATTTGTCCCTTCCAAGCGGACAACGACCGGGACGTCGACCTCCAGGCGCTTAACAGCGGCGACGATACCCCGAGCGAGGATATCGCAGCGCAGGATCCCCCCGAAGATGTTTATGAACACCGCACGCACATCCGGGTCGGACAGGAGAAGCGAGAAGCCCTTCTCGATCATCTCCTCGTTCGCGCTCCCTCCCACATCGAGGAAATTCGCCGGCGCCGCACCAGCAAGCTTGATCAGATCCATCGTCGCCATCGCCAGACCGGCACCGTTGACCAGGCAGCCGACGTTACCATCGAGCTTGATGTAATTTAGATTGTTCTTCTTTGCTTCCAGCTCGAGTTGATTTTCCTCGTTCGGATCGCGCATGCTCTCGACCTCCGGGTGCCTGAACAACCCGTTGTCATCGAAATTTACCTTGGCATCGAGGGCGATCACGCTGCCGTCAGCGTCTACGACAAGCGGATTGATCTCCACCAGCATGCAGTCCTTCTCCACGAACAGGCGGTACAGATTGCTGATGATCTTCGTCACCTGCTTCGTCTGCGACGGGCCCAGTCCGAGCTTGCTGGCGAGGCGATACGCCTGAAAGGTGCGCAGGCCGATCTCGGGGGAGATCCACTCCTTGAAGATCTTCTCCGGGGAATCGCTTGCGATCTGCTCGATCTCCATCCCCCCAGCCGGGCTGGCCATGATCACGGGAAGGCGGCGCGTCCGATCGATCGTGATCCCAAGGTAGATCTCCGTCTCGACATCTGTTGCACGCTCGACGAGGACGCGGTTCACCATCCTTCCAGCGGGACCTGTCTGGTGTGTAACGAGCGGGTGAGCGAGGAGCTTCTCTGCAGCGCCCCTCGCTGCCTCCGGCGAATCGACTACCAGTACACCACCCGCCTTTCCCCTTCCGCCAGCGTAGATCTGCGCCTTCACCACCACCCGCCCGGAGAGGCTTGCCGCCGCCTCGCTCGCCTCGCTCGGCGACGACGCAACCTTCCCCGCGGGAACCGGAATGGAAAAGGAAGAGAACAGCTCCTTTGCTTGATATTCATGAATCTTCATAATTCCTCCCTAGCTGTTTGAACGTAGCCCAAAACGGTAGGCAAATCCGTGGCATAAGTCAAGGGAACGGGGAACGGGGAACGCCGGACGCGGAGCGCGGAATGCAGGACTGGGAAAAGCACAGCTCACGCGAATAACGCCAAGTGCGCCGAGAACAGCACGGCAGAGGCGTTTGAACCGAGCGGTCTTGGGGTGCTTGAGCAAGCGAGCGAGAGGTTCGAATGCAAACGGGGAAGTGAGAGGATGATCCGCTCTTTGCCAATGTGCCCTTCGTGGCGATCGGGCCATGCTATGTAGGTCAGCCCTCCCTCTGCGCGATGAACCAATCGACCGCCTTCTTCAGCGCCACCTCCGGCGGCGTCTGCGGCATCCCCAACTCATTTATCGCTTTACTCGGGTCGTAGTACATGTAGTGGCGGGACATGCGGATCGTGTCCGGGGTCATCCGCGGAGTGCTCTTGGTCATCCGACACCAGGTCGCGTTCACGTAGGATAGGGCGAGGAGCGGTGCGTACGGCAAGCGCATGCGCGGAGCGGGGATGCCGGTTATCTTCTCCAGTATGCCGAGGAATTCCCTCATCGACATGTTCCTTCCCCCGAGGATGTAGCGCTCGCCGATCTTCCCCTTCTCCGCAGCGAGGAGGTGCCCCTGGGCTACGTCCTCTACATCGACGACGTTCATCCCGGTGTCGACGTAGGCGGGGAGGCGATGATTGATGAAGTCGAGGATCGTCTGCCCGGTCGGGGTCGGCTTTATGTCGCGCGGCCCCACGGGGAACGAGGGATTGACGATCACTACGGGCAGCCCCTTTGCCGCGTACTCCAGTGCTACCTGCTCTGCCGCGTACTTGCTCCTCTTGTACGCCCCGATGATCGCGCTCGGGTCGACCGGTGTCGCCTCATCGACCGGCCTATCCCTGCTGGGGACAGCGAGCGCAGCAACGGAGCTCGTGTACACGACACGCTCTACCCCAGCATCGAGCGCCGCCTGCAACACGTTCCTCGTTCCACCGACATTCACGCGCTCGATGAGCCCCGGCTGCGTGACCCAGAACGAGTAGAGTGCCGCAGCATGAAAGACGTGCGTGCAACCTCTGATCGCCGCGGTGAGGGACTCTGGGTCGGTGATGTCTCCGGTGACGCGTTCGATGTCTAGTCCAGCGAGGTTCCTCGTGTCCGCCCCTTCACGCACCAGGGCGCGCACATCGTGCCCGGCGAGCAGCAGCGCGCGCACGATGCTCGAACCGATGAAGCCAGTCCCCCCGGTCACTAAAACCTTCATGGCACATCCTCCTACAGGGAGTGATCGATCGCTGGGAACGGGCGCGAGTGAGTGGAGGGAGAAGTGGGCGAAGCAGGGCTCGAACCTGCGACCTTTCGGATGTGACCCGAACGCTCTCCCAACTGAGCTATTCGCCCGACTCTTGCATGCACTATTCTAGCTTCTCCACCCCGCTCGATCAAGCATCGAACTGCGCGCTCTCCAGCATGTCCGCCAGGCTCTCCCCGGCCCGCTTGCGCGTTATCTCCACCAGCCCGAGGCCGGTGAGGTCAACGAAGTCGGCCGAGATCCTATCCTTGCGCAGTTCCTCCTTCACCCGATCGATCAGCGCCTGCTCGTCCTTTGCGTCATCCATATCGACAAAGTCAACAACGATGATCCCGCTCATCTGCCGCAGGCGCAGTTGACGGGCGATCTCGCTCGCCGCCTCCAGATTCGTGTTCAAGATGGCCGCCCGCTGATTGCGGTGCTGCACGTCCCCACCCGTATTGACATCGATGGCGATCAGCGCCTCTGTCTCGTCGATCACGATCGAGCCGCCATCAGCCAAGGGAACACGACGCGACTGCGTCTGCTGGATCTGGTCCTCCAAGTGATAGTGCTCGAAGAGGTGATCTTTGCCCTTGTACAGGGTGACTAACTCCTTGTAGTCATCCATGTGCATGTATTCCAGGAAATACTGAATCTTCTCGTAGAAAAACTCAGAATCGACGATCACCTCAGCGACATCGGGAAGGAGGCGATCGCGCAGGATCGTCTGTACAAGCCCCATGCCCTTGTACAACAGCTGCGGCGCTGAGGAGGCCTTCGCTGCCGTTTCTATACTCTCCCAGGTCTGAGCTAGGAGCTCGTAATCGCGGGTCAGCTCCTCTTTGCTCGCCGTCTGCGCCGCGGTGCGGGCGATCATCCCCTGCCCATCCTTCTTCAGCTCGCGTGCGATGCGGCGCAGGCGTCTCTGCGTGCGCACACTGTCCACGCGGCGCGAGACCCCCAGCCTGTCCTCCGTCGGTAAGAAGACCCAGAACCGACCGGGGAGGCTGATCTTCGTCGTCCCCTGCGGGTTCTTCGATCCGATCCCGCCCCGACGCACCTGCAGGGTGAGCGTCTGGCCTGGGCGAAGGAGCTTGTTGATCGGGGCCGCGCCATGCCACGGTTTGAACCCCTTTTCGATCATGATCTGGTCGTTGATCTCACCCTTCGACAAGAAGAGACTCTTCTTCTCCCCTACATCGACGAAGGCCGAGCCCAGTCCTGGAAGGACGTCCTCCACCTTCCCCTTGTAGATATTCCCGACGATGTTCTCCTGCGTCGGGTGGGCGTAGTAGATCTCCATCAGCCGATCGTCCTCGACGATCGCCACCCGTGTTCGTTTGACGTGTTTCTCGGTCGTATCGACCGTTATCAGAATACGTGTTCCTTTGATTTTGCCACCTTCTTTCTCTCATCGAGCCCCGCCAGTATGTCGGCGTATTGCCTCTGTTTGCCCGGGACCTCAATCCCGGGAGCGATCTCAACAAGCGGCACAAGGACGAATCTGCGCTCATGCATGCGCGGGTGTGGAATCTGGAGATCGTCATCACGGTAGACCTGCCCCTTATACAGGAGTATGTCAACGTCTATCGTGCGCGGGCCAAAGCGGAATGTCTCTTCCCTATTTCCGTGACGCTCGGCCTCCTTGCACAGAGAGAGAAGCTCCAGTGGAGGCAGATCGGTTCGCACAGCTACCACCGCGTTCAGATACCACGGCTGATCGGCGTACCCAACCGGCTCCGTCTCGTAGAGGGAGGAGCGGCGGACAATGCCCACGCCGCGCTCCTCGAGGAAAGCGAGGGCAGCTTCTATCTGCTCATCTCGCTCTCCCAGGTTCGACCCCAGTCCTAAGTAGACGAGGTCGCTCTCTCTTTCTCCAGCTCTATCGCTGCACATCTCACGCTTCCTAGACCCCGCGGGTGGAGCTTCTCCACTCGCACGGCGATCTTCTGCATGCGCGGGAACCTTTCGAGCATGGCGTTTGCGATTCGATCGGCGAAGGACTCGATGAGAAGATTCTCCTTTTCCCGATTGACATCGAAAACGACCTGCACCATCTTTGAATAATCGATGGACTCCTCCAACCGATCGCTCGCCAGAGAGGAATGAAATTTCCCCTCCGCCCGCAGATCGATCGAGAAGCGATTCCCTTCCGTCCGCTCTACATCGTAGTAGCCGTGGAAACCGATCACTTCGATTCCACACACCTCGATGCGCGCGCTTGTAAGCCTATATTCCATCTCTTCTCTTCTTGCCCGGTGAGCGTTCATCCACCGCGAGCAACGCGTCCAAGTCGCAGACGCGCGCAAACTGCCCGACGACGCACGCAACAAGCCCCAGGCGATTCCTCTTCACCTCACTCGACCCACTCTTTGGATCGACATCTTTCACGTAGCGATCGATCGCTTCAGCCAACTGGAAGAGCTGACCGATCGCCAGTTCATAATCAATTTCCTCAAGGTACGTATCGAGCTTCCCCTCCGCCTTCAGGTACTCCCGCCACAGGCTCCTCTCGGCATCCCCTTGAAAGAGCGCGGGATCGAAGTGGTGATCGCTCCGCGCCGTAAGGAGAGCGGTCATCCTCCCGTACGAGCCCAGAAGGAGTGAGAATCTCTCCCCTTCGCTCATCTTCTTGAGCGCAACAGCACAGGCGCTGCCGCGATACGGGTTTCCCCTCACTTCGCGCGGAACCGCTGCGGCGATGGCGGATGTCACGCCCAGTTCGTTCACAAGGCGCTGTGCGAGCCGCTCTGATAGACACTCCGCTACCCTCCCCTCCAGATCATCGCTGCCCATGGAAGAGGCGAGGAGCCTGTACTGCTCACTCACAGCACGCAGAAGGGAGAGCAGGTCGAGATCGATCCGGGCGGAGGTCAGCTTCTCGATCAGATCATCGGCCAGATCGACCACTGCGGGATCCCGTCCATCCTTTCCCTCCAGGAGGACGCTACACAGATCATCGAACTTCTCCGCGATGGCCAGGGCTGTACCTTCCTTTCCCCGCCCCTCCAAGGCATGGCAAATGCCCTCCTCCTCCCCATCGAGGGCAGCGTAGTTCGCACCGGCTGACCCGTGCAGTGAGGGGAACTTCCGCACGATCCACGTCGCGCGGTCGGCCTGAGAGAGGAACGCCGCGCGATCGACCACCCCTTGATTGGCGCCGATGATCGGTGCGATCAGGCCGGAGAGCGTGCGCAGCCTCTCCGTCTTCTCCCACACTGAGCCCAGGCCCTGCTCATCCATCAAGTCCCGCAGCTTGCGCACGCTATCGGCAAGAGGCGCCGCCCGATCGCGCGAGAAAAGCCCGTGGCAGCGGCGGATGGCGCTTCCCGCGACGCGCTCGTAGTTAGCGCGCACGGCATCAGGGTCGACCTTACCATCGGAGAACCCGACGAACGTCGCCGGTACCCCGCTCTCGCGGGCAATGAGCACAAGTTCCTCAGCGCGCAGAGCTGCGCTTGCGAACGGGATCGGAAGATCGATTGGGATGTTAACCCTTCCCGCAATCTGTTGCGGGTACTCAACGCCACCAGAGATCGCTGCCAGCAGGTCATCCTCGACATCCACATCGATCCCTGCATCCCTCGAAGCTGCATCTATGGCCTCCCTCACCATGCGCAGCCGCAGCCCTTGATCGACGATGACCCCCTTCTCGGCCAGGGCTCGCTCGTAGCTGGCCGCTGACGCCAACTCGATCTCCTCTTCGCCGTGAGTGCGCCAGTGCGCGTGGCTCGTGCCAGAAGCGACGGCGTTCGCTGAGCGGACGGCGATCACCTGATCACCGTACAGGCAGGCCAGGTGGCGAACGTAGGGGATGAGCGATGAGGAAGCAGCGAGCTCTCGCAACTCTGTCGTGAGATCAGCGGCATTCACTCCGTCCTGCGAGGGATCGCTCGCGATCAACGCCAGCCGCCGCGGACTGTGAAGGACCCGTGCACCCTGACAATGGAGATTCTCCTGCGCCATGCGCGACAGGCCGGAGACGGCCCGCTGGCGCAGCGCGCTTGGCACCTCATCGGTCTCGATTTCAAGGAGGAACTCAGGCATCCGCCGCCTCCAGATACGCTTTCGCGCAGCCACTGATCAAAGCTTCAATCCTTGCACCCCTCTCCCACACGCTTGTTTGTTCCCGTTGGCTCAGCAGGGAAGCCAGGTGGATGCAGTGCAGGGCATGTTCATACGCCGGACGATACAGCCCACATGAAAGCGACCCTTCGCACTCAGCAGCGCTCAGCTCGAACAGCGAACCGATCCTCTCAGGCTCTGCACAGTGAAGGGCGTAGGTTGCACACTGCTCTCCCCTATCACTCGATGATCCAGCATCACCCTCTTCCAGGGAGATTGCCAGGCGAGGCAGGGAGTACTCCACCACCTGCGCTTCCTCCCGCAGAGCGATCCCTCCCAGGTTCCGCAGGCGCTTCAGGCTGCCGATCTCGATCCGATCGACCAACACCTTCCAGCACACATTTTCGGAGGGCATTCGATCTTCACTCCTGGGGACGAAACGGACATCGTGTACAAGCACGTCGAGGCCCAGCGCGCGCAGGCTCTCGAGGAACCTCTTGCGGTGATCGTACGATCCAGCCTGCGATGTCACCTGCAGCCTGCGATCGATGATCGGGTGGAGCAGGTCGTCCCCGTAGGGCGAGAGCCAGAGATCGACGACGCTCATCTCCTGACAAGCGGAGAACGGCTCATCGGAGAGAACACCGAAGAATCCCTCCGGACTGAGTCCACCAACTGGGAGCCAGCCGCGCGCAGGGATGGTCGGACACCCTTCGCCCTCCCAGAACTCCTGCAGGCGAAGCGCGATCTCTTGATGACCCATCCTACCCCTTGGCCGCTTCCTCCTTAGACATCTGCGCCAATGTGGAGAACGTCTCCGCGTCGTGCACCGCTATCTCGGAGAGCATCTTTCTGTTCAACCCGATCCCGCGCTTCTGCAGCCCACCGATGAACGCAGAATAGGATAGGCCGTTTTGCTTGGCTGCGGCGCCGATCCTCACGATCCATAGCCTGCGGAAATCCCTCTTCCTGCGGCGCCGATCGATGTAGCTGTTGCGCAGCGCCTTCATCACCGCCTGCTTGGCGATGCGGTGCGATGTGCCCCTCTTGCCCCTGAATCCCTTTGCCAGCCGCATGATCTTCTTGCGGCTCTCTAGTCTCTTATTTCCCCCACGTGCTCGTGGCATCTTCGTCCTCCCGGTCTGTTAACCACCAATCATTCGTTTTATGTTCTTCGCTTGCCCGCCGGAGATCGCTTGGTCGTGGCGGGCCTGGCGGACCGACTTCGATCGCTTCTTCACATTCTTGTGAAAATAATTAGACATGTGATGGAAGAGTTTCCCACTCTTCGAGCGTCGAAAACGCTTGCTCGCCGCTCGATGTGTCTTTTGCTTAGGCATCTTCTCCTCCTTATTTAGTTTTCTGGTTCTGTGTTGGAACCAACAGCATCTGCAATATCTTTCCTCTTGCTTTCGGCTGCTCGTCCACGCGAGCGATGTCGCTCAGCTCGTCAGCCACTCGCTTCAGCAGATCGCGTCCACGCGAGGCGTGTACGATCTCCCGCCCACGGAAGAAGATCGACACGCGCACCATGTCCCCCTGCGTCAGGAACTTTCGCACGCGCTTCATCTTCGTCTGGAAATCGTGCTCGCCGATCTTGATGGTGAACTTCATTTCCTTCAGGCGCGAACGGTGCTTCTGCTTGCGGTCCCGCTTCTCCTGCTGGTAGTGATACTTACCGTAGTCGACTATTTTACACACTTTTGGCTCGGACTGCGATGCCACTTCTACAAGATCGAGGCCGCGCTCCTTGGCCAGGGCCAACGCATCCGGTGTCGGCATCAGCCCTAAGTTCTCTCCCTTGTCGTCGATGACCAACACCTTCGCCTCACGGATTCGCTCATTAACGCGTAAACTTCTTTTGATACCTACCTCCTATTCTCTCAGTTTGCGTGCACAGGCTCGCGGTATTGATACAAGCCGTGCTCCTCTATGTAGCGTGCAACCGATCCCGGAACGCAATCCGGGATCCCCCCTCCACTCATGATCTGCTCGCGGACCCAGGTGGAGGAGAGATCGACCTCATCCATCTCCAGGAACGAAATCCTCGCCCGATCGAACGGTGGGACAAGGAACCTGTCCATCTCTATCCCGTCCCGTGGTGCAATGATGAACGGGACGCTCGCCAGCAACTCGTGCGGCTCCTTCCACGTCTCGATCTGCAACAGCAGGTCAGCGCCAACGATGAAACACAACCCCTGCGGGTAATCACCCTGCAGAGCGCGGATCGTGTCGATGGTGTAAGAAGGGCCATCGCGGTCGATCTCGATGCGAGACACCGAAAAGTGCGGAAACTCGGCGATCGCCAGCTTCACCATCGCGTAGCGATCCTCTCTAGTAACATCGGAGAGTATCTCCTTGTGCGGGGGGATGCCGCTGGGGATGAAAATCACCTGCGAGAGCCCGAACTGCTCGTAGGCGGCCTCCGCCACCAGCAGGTGAGCACTGTGCAGCGGATTGAACGTCCCCCCAAACAGGCCAATCCTACCGGTCAAGTTCAAGTTCCACCCCTCCAATGCGCAGCGGATCACCGGCGGTGAACCCATGACGCCCAAGCTCCCGAAATACGCCCATCCGCTCCAGCCTGTCGCTCAGGTACTCCTGTGCGTCATAGCTATCGAGAACGAGCTTCTCCACCAACCGTTCGACCGTCTGCCCCAGCACGACGTACGTTTCGCCCTGCTGTTCCACTCTGAACCCTTCCTCATCGTGGAAGCGGTACACCCGGCGCTTGACCGCGCTCTTTGCATCACCGGGCTCAACAGCGATCGCTTGAAGCCTGTTGTATGTCAGGTTCACCAGATCACGCAATCCGGAACCAGTGGCCACGGAGATCGGGATCAGCTCCACGCCGATCTCGGCGAATCTGCTTATCTCCTGTCGAACGACGTCCTCATCCAGAAGGTCGATCTTGTTCCCCACGACGATCTGCTCCCGTCTTCCCAGCTCCTCGCTGAACGCGGCGAGCTCTTCGTTGATCCGATGATAGTCCTCCAGCGGATCCCTCTCCTCCAGCTTAGCTAGATCGACCATGTGAATCAACACCCGCGTGCGCTTGACGTGCCGCAGAAACCTGTCCCCCAAGCCCCTTCCCGAATGGGCCCCTTCGATCAATCCGGGGATGTCGACTGCGACAAACTGATGCACCCCATCGACATCGACCACTCCGAGGTTGGGGATGATCGTCGTAAATGGGTAATCGGCCACCTTCGCTCTTACACCCGAGATGCGGGAGATGAGGCTCGACTTGCCGACGTTCGGGTAGCCGATGATCCCGACATCGGCCACAAGGCGGAGCTCCATGCGCAGCGTGCGCTCCTCACCTGCCAGACCCCTCTCGCAGATGCGCGGTGCTTGTCTGGAGGACGTGACAAAGCTGTTGTTCCCTCGCCCCCCTTCACCGCCGCGAGCGACAACGACCTCCTGATCGGGGGCCACCAGATCAGCCACGACCTCGCCGGTCAACGAATCGCGCACTACGGTTCCGACTGGGACCTGTACGACCACCGTCTTCCCGCGCGCGCCCTGCTTGTTGTTGCTCCCGCCGTCCCCGCCCTGGCCGCCAGTGAACTTCGGCCGGTTGCGGAACTGATACAGGGTGGAGATGCTCAGCGAGCTGCGGAGCACGACATCGCCCCCATCGCCGCCGCTGCCACCGTCCGGACCCCCCTTCCAGTTATGTTTGTTGGATATGAAGCGGATGACTCCATTTCCACCGCGTCCACCTACAACACGGATCGTCGCTTCATCGATGAACATGTATAGTCAAGGGGAGGAGAAAAGAGGGTAACACGGGAGGATTAGCCATCCTGCGCAGCAGCGCCCTGTTCAGCAGGGATGACGTTCACGTACTTCTTCTTCGTTCCAGTGAAATGAACGTATCCAGGAACGGTGGCGTATATCGTGTAGTCCCGCCCCAAGCCGACGTTCTTTCCCACTGCGTACTTAGTCCCGCACTGCCGTATGATGATCGTTCCCGGGTTCACCCACTCCCCACCGAAGCGTTTCACTCCCCTGCGCTGCCCCGGACTGTCATGTAGGTTATTGGTTGAACCCGTACTCGTCTTATGTGCCATTTCTGCTCCTTAGCTAAACCTGAATCCCAACCGTCGCCTCGTGTACGACGAGGTCTCCTTCGTACTCCATCGCCAGCTGCCTCAGCCCGATGACCAGGGTCTCCATGATCGCATCAATCTCCCTGTTCAGGTGCGGCGCACTGCGGTCAATCGACAGATGCACCTGCTTCCCAAGGGAATAGGTCGGCGCCAGATGGAGGTAGTCGGTCATCGAGGAGACGCTCGCCTGCAGGAAGCGAAGAACCTCCGCCCCGGCAGGGGTGTTCCCGTCTATCCCCTGTCCGATCAGTTCGAGGATGCGATTGTGCTCATCGCGCGAAACAATGATCTCTCCCACGCACCTCTCCTCTTACGCTCCGATCTCCGTGATCTTTGTCTTCATGTACGACTGGCGATGCCCCTGCTTGCGGCGATAGCCCTTCTTGCTCTTGTACTTGTAGACCGTTATCTTCTCGCCCCGTCCCTGCTCGCGCACCTCACCCGTCACCTTGACGCCGTCCAGGTAAGGGGTCCCTACCTGCACCTCTCCGTCATCGACGACCAAGAGGACCTTATCGAAGGTGACCGACTCGCCCGGCTCGACCCCGTCGATCAGCTCGTGATCGAACAGATCCCCGTTCTCCAACAGATACTGCTTACCGCCAGTTTCGATTACTGCATACATAGAATTTGCACCTCAATAATGCTGATTTTAGCGGGGGCTACCGCCCTTTTCAACGCCTCACCCGATCGGGCTCCCCGGTGGGACTTCACGATCCGGGCTGAGAAGGGAGATCCGCTTCCCCTTCCCGGCAGCGAGGAGCATCGCTTCCGAGTTGATACCCTTGATCTTCGTCGGTTCAAGATTAACGACAACGACCACCTGACGACCGAGCAGATCAGAGGCGGCATAGCGGGCCCTTATCCCAGCCACGCTCGTGAGCTTGCGCTTGCCGACATCGATTTGCAGCTTGTACAGGCGGTCCGCACCAGCAATCTCCTCCACGGAGACGATCTTCCCCACCTGAATGTCGAGACGGGAGAAGTCATCGAATGATACCCGCTCCTGGGCCAAGCTTTCAACTCTTGATCTTATCTCATCCACATCGATCCGCTCAACCAGAACGCGCTCCGATTCGATCCCAAGGCCCCTGCGCTCGAAATTGATCTCCTCCCAGCCGGCGTTCTCCGCGCCCATGATCTGTAGCGCCCGCGCCGCGTAGCGGGGGACAAAGGGGGTGAGCATCACCGCCATCGCCTTCACCAGATGGAACGTGCTTCCCACGGCGGAGTCATCCTGCGTCGCCCACGGGGCCTTCCGCTGAAAGTACTCGTTTCCGTAGACGGCGAGTGAACACGCCTCACGCAGGGCGTGGCTCAGGCTGCCCTGCTCCATCGCCGCAGCGTAGGAGGCGGCTGCACCGGCTACGCGCTCTTGCACCTCGCTATCGATCTCCGCATCCGGGACGACATGCTCGTAGCGGTCCTGCACGAACGACAGGACACGGTTGATCAGGTTGGCCACGTTGGAGATGAAGACACCGTTCACCGCCTTTCCCAGCTCCTCCCAGGAGAAGTTCACGTCACGCCCCTCCGGGCGGTTGTAGAGCAGGTAGAAGCGCCACAGCTCTGGATCCATCACTTCGAGCGCATCGTCGCAGTACAGCCCCACCCCGCGGCTCTTGGAGAAGCTGTCCCCGCCGATCCAGTTCAGGTACTCCGTGGCGGCAATCTGATCGGGCAGGTGATACCCGCGCCCCGAAGCGATCAGCTGCCCAGGGAAGATGAGCGTATGAAACGGGATATTGTCCTTGCCGATCGCGTAGATCTGGTGTACGTCATCGCCGAACCAGAACTCCTTCCAGCCATCATCGCCCTTGAAGTGCTCGATCGCGGCAGAGACGTAGCCGAGCGCCGCCTCACCCCACACGTAGATCACCTTCCCTTCGGCTCCCTCGAACGGAGCGGGGATCCCCCAGTCGATGTCGCGGGTCATCGCCCGCGGCTTCAGTCCGTCACTTATCATTTGCTGCGTGAACTGGTGGACGTTCCCCTGAAAGCCACGTGACTGCACGTACTCCTGTAGCTGCGGTGAGAGCTTGGCGAGATCGAGGTACCAGTGCTTGGTGGAGCGGAACTCGATGTCCCCCTTTCCGCAGAAGCTGCAGACTGGATTGATCAACTCCTCCGGTTCGAGCATCGCACCGCAGTTGTCGCACTGGTTGCCCAGCGCATGCTCGTAGCCGCAGCGCGGGCAGGTGCCGGAGATGAAGCGGTCGGCGAGGAAGACCTTGCAATTGCGGCAGTAGGCGCGATCCTCCTCCTCGGTCTTGATGAACCCGTTCTTCTCCATGTCCAGATAGATGTGCTGGACGAAGTCCTTATGCACCGGGGACTCGGTGGTCGTGTAATTGTCGAACTCTATCCCGAAGCCATCGATCACCGCGCAGATCTTCTTGTGATTGCGATCGGCGAGCTCGGCGGGCGTGATCCCAAGTTGCTTTGCCTCGTACTCGATCCGCGTTCCGTGCGCATCGCTTCCGGAGACGTAGAGGACGTCGTGCCCGCGCAGGCGGTAGTAACGGGTAAACACATCCCCGGAAAGGAGGGATGAGACGA
>JAGGSM010000092.1 GCA_021159105.1 Candidatus Bipolaricaulota bacterium | reverse complement strand
GGAAGGACACTGATCGACGATCATTTCACGGGGCCGCCTCGCGCGGCCCCGTTTTTGTGTTGTCTTCCCTTCTTGTCGATCCCCCACAAATGATGGTATGATAGGCGCGCAATGAAGCAAACTCTCGCTAGCATCTACTGGAGATTGGACAACCCGGAGATCAGGAAGGCCGACTTCTTTGAGGGGGAGTCCTTCTCCTCCCTCGACGCACTGTTCATCGACCCCCAACCGATCAGCGACCGCTGGGCGTACGACCTGCCGGTGGATAGGGACGGGAAACGCCGCACACATGCCGACAGCGATCGGGGCTTCGGCACGATCTTGACGAGGATATTCCGCAGGCGGCGCGACGAGGCATCCGATCTGCTGTACAAGGTGGGCGGGGTGATCGTCTGCCGCCTTTACCCACGCGGGGAGGGACTGGAGGTGGTCTCCAAGGACGGGGTCACCGAACGGATCGATCGCTACAGTTGGCTCCCAAGCGTGTCCCTCGTGGACAAGCAGCACCAGCTGAACTTCCCCTCCAATGCCAGATTCACCCCACGCACAGGGGATGACATCGTCCTTGCCGGAACAGACTCACCGTTTGAGGAGTACCTGCGTCAGTTCAGCGGCAGGATCTCGTACTCCGCGATCTATCAGGACATTCTCTCAACACCAGTAGAACGCTTCGCCACCGTCCTTGCGCGCAACCGGGTCGGCGACATCATAGCCGTGCAGATCCCCTACGACGAAGGTCTGCTCGTCCTCCTTCCACACGTAGAGATGGCCTCTCCAGCGGCGGAGGGACTGGCCCTACTGCAAGCAGCAAGAGAGGCGGTCCCGCGGCCAGGATTCTTCTCGCAGCCGGACTGGCTCCCGTCATACCCGATATCCGGGGAGGATTCCCTGCGTGATGAGCTGGCGCGCCTCACCGCCCGCAGGGACAAGATCTCGGAGAAGATAGCTGAGATCTCCCAGCACCTGGAGGAGTCGACCCGCTACAAGCGGATGCTATACACGCACGGGAGATGGAGCGTGACCCCGGCCATCTCAGATGCCCTGCGCCTGCTCGGGTTCGCGGTGGAGGAACTGGGCAGCGATCTGCTCGTGCGTTCCCCCGAGGGGGATGCCATCGTTGCGATCGCGGCCACCGACCGCCAGAGCGTTGGGATCGCTCACTACCGCCATCTCCTCGATCTCGTCGATCGCTCCCGTACAAGCGGGGATGGCCCGGAGAAGGGGATCCTGGTAGTGAACGCCTCCTGTGCCATGGATCCGAAGCGGCGAAGGACACAGTTCACTCCAGAGGTCCTGCGCGGTTGTAAGTCGCAGGGGTTCTGCCTCATCACTACGTACTCCCTGTACAAGATTGTCCAGCGGGCGTTGGCTGACAAGCCGCCACAGAAGGAACTATCGCGTATCCGCAAGGCACTCATCGAGTGCGACGGGGAATTTCGCGGGGTAACCTAGGCGTGATCCTCGTCATTAGTCTGTCGATCATCCTTGCCATCTTCTCTGCCATCTTCTCCTCCCGCTTCGCCACAGCAATGCGCAGATGGTCAGGCGGACAATGGATCCGCGATTTCGGACCGCGCTTGCACGAGAAGAAGAGTGGCACAGCGACGATGGGGGGGCTAGTGATCCTTCTCCTGTGGGGGATATCCCTTGCGATCCTGCATACACACTTGGCAAAGAGCAGTCTGTTCATCTTCACGAGCGCCCTCCTGTTCGGCGGTATAGGGCTGATCGATGACATCATATCGCAGGTGCACAAGAGATCTCTCGGCCTTCTGCCACGCCAGAAGATCATCCTCTCGCTCCTGGCGACGCTCGTGCTCTTCCTCGCTTTCCCATCCTTGGTGCGCACCGCGATCCTTGTCCCCTTCTCTCACTCTACATTCGTCCTGACAAGAGTTGGATTCTTCTTCCTGCTCGCCGCGGTCTTCCTGGCGACGACGAACAGCATGAACCTGACGGACGGGCTGGATGGCCTGGCGACGGGGACCTCTCTCATCATCCTCGCGGGGTACGCGGTCCTGTTCCACGATCATGCGACACTGGCGACGATCCTTCCACTGATCGGTACCCTGATCGGATTCCTCTGGGTTAACACCTACCCAGCGAGGATCTTTCTCGGAGATGTCGGCTCGTTCGCCCTCGGCGGAGCAGTGGCAGCACTGGCGATCACCACCGGCACATCCCTCTGTCTGCCGCTGTTGGCTGGGCTCCTCGTCGCAGAATCGTCCTCAGTGATCCTGCAGGTGACCTACTTCAAGCTCACGGGAAGGAGGGTGTTCAAAATAAGCCCTTTTCATCACCACTTGGAGGCAGCAGAGGGGATCGACTACCCCTATCTCCTCCCCAACATCGAATGGCCGGAACCGAAGATCGTGATGCGGCTGTGGATCGTGCAAGGGGTACTGGTAGCGATCGGAGTGATCTCTGTATACAGATGAACATTGCCGGAGGTGGGACTTGAACCCACACGAGGTGTGATCCTCACAGGATCCTGAATCCTGCGCGTCTGCCAATTCCGCCACTCCGGCTGGTTTCCCGCAAGAAGGAAGTTTAAGGAGACGCTCCCACCCTGTCAAGGCGCGGGAGGCAGCTCAGAGCGACGCGCACACTGCGCAAGGAGGCCGTGCTCAGTGCTCACGCCAGGCCGTGAACTCCTCGCGGAATCCACGCAACCGCTCCAGGTCTATCCTCGTCCTCAATACGCCTTCCTCCCCGCCGAGGGAGGCGATCGTCACACCGGATGGATCGACGACCATGCTCCGCCCGAGCAGGCCGCCTCCCGTACCATCACAAGCAAGGACATAGGCCTCGTTTTCGACCGCTCGCGCGTGGCACAGAGCTGTCCACGCTTCCCATCGCGTGATCGGCCACGCGGCCGGGATGACGAACACCTCGGCCCCTGCCGCGGCCATGGCGGAAAACACCTCCGGAAAGCGCAGATCGTAGCAGATCGCTATCCCAAGTCGTGCAAGTGGGGTAGGAAAAGTAGGGCGATCCTCCCCGACAGAGAGGACGCTCCTCTCCTGGGAGTGGTAGGAAAGGAGATGGGACTTACGATACTTCCCGATCAGCTCTCCGTGCCTGTCGAAGAGGAGAGATGTGTTGTAGTAGCTCTCCCCATCCCACTCGATGAGGCTCCCTCCGACGAGATAGGATGACAGCTCTCGTGCACGCTCGCTCAACCAGACAGATGTCTCTCCAGGAACTGGCTCCCCTCTCTCCTTGCAGCGGGAGAAATCGGGTGCGCCGTACGTCCATAACTCGGGCAGAACGATCAGATCAGCATTTTCTCCTTCTCGCGCGAGCAGCCCATCCACCCTCTTCAGCCGCTCATCACGGTCTACAACATCTCCTCCAAGCTGGAGCAATACCACTTCCATCCGCTCTTCCTCCCCACTTGACGCCAACAGTACAAGCTCAGTGTATCTCCCTCCCAGTTCCCGTTCAAACAGAGAATCCCCTCGGATTTGGTTTTTAATGTGATATCTGTTACAATAGCGGACGCTTGACCATGCTATTGGGGTGATACAAGGATCGTTGGCAGGAGACAGAAGGGACAGATAAGAGTGGTGAATGGGGGTGGATATGACTGAACTCAAGGATTTCCGTATCTTTGCAGATTTAAAGGAAAAAGAGCTCCAGAAGTTGCAGGAGAATTCTCGCAAGATCAAGTACGGCAGGGGGGAGATAATATTCCCAGAGGGCGCACCCGCATTCGGTCTCTATCTTGTCTTCGACGGGATGGTCAAGCTGGTCAAGCGGAGCATGCGTGCCAAGAGCCAGATCCTGAAGATCGTCGGCCCGGGAGAACTGCTCGGCGAGACAACGCTGTTCGATAAGGGAAGCTACAATGCCTACGCCAAGACGCTCAGTCCAGCGGTGATCGGATTCATAGAGCGCGGTGATTTCTTCTACTTCCTCGAACGCCATCCGAAGACGATCTTTCGCATGTACTCAAGATTATCGGAGGAATTGAAGGCATTTCAGAACAAGCTTGCTGAGAGGTCTTACTCATCGAGCAAGGAGCGTCTCGCCAGGCTCATCCTTCACCTTGGGAAGAGTGGGGTCGAGCTGTCGCGCGCGGAGCTGGCAGAGATGGCTGGGGTCTCCTCGAAGACGGCGATCAGAACACTGAGCGAGCTTGAGAGCCGGGGTATAATCGCCATCGAGAGCCGCAAGATAAAGATCCTGCGCGAGGAGTACCTCCAGAAGATAATGGAGCCATTCTCCATGGACCTTAATCCCAATTTGATAATCTGAGCATAGTCCCCTGCTAGGGTTGATTCCCCGCTCTTGAAGCGTGCTCTTCTACAGAGCACTTGATACCCCGTCTGCTTGCAGCGATGCTGTTCACTCCCCAATCGTCGCTGCTACAAGAAGAAGGTCTCGCCATGTGGTGATCTCTGTCCTTTCATGTTGTCAGGAACGTATCTATAGTCGTTCTAGACATTTGTCTGGGCCAATGGAGGGCTTGCACGCCCTGTTACGAGGGTAGGCGACCAGTGACGAGCAGACTGAACAAGACAGAGAAGATCGTTATCAGCATTGTTACCTACGGCATGGCCGTCCTGACGGTCATACTCCTGTTTATCTCGGGGTTCCGTCCGGCGGGTCTTGTCTTCCTCGCCCTCGGCCTTCCTCTCGTCCTGGTCGCAACGACCCTCAAGTTGACCGGCTGCATCATCCTCGCCCTGGGGACAAGTGCTGTTGCCTTGCCGTTCCTCGTTTTTGAGCTGCACGCACCGGATCTGTTTCTCGCCTTTGTGGCCATGTCACTGGCCATCGGAGGGGGGATAGGCCTGATCAATCAGCGCCACGAGGAGAGAAAGGAGAGGTGGCGGCGAGCGAAGACGCTGGACGATCGTTTCGACGATCAGATATTCGAGAGCGCGCTGGACATCATTCACTTTGTCGACAAGGAGGGAACGGTTCTCAAGAGGAACGAGTCATCCCGCTCCGTCCTTTCCTACCCGACGAAGCGCACCCTGCAGCTCTCCGAGTACGTTCACCCGGATGACATCGACCAGATCAAGGGGGAACTCCTCCGCCTGTTCGAACGAGGGGAGGTGCGCGACATCAAGCTGCGCTTCATTTCTCAGGACAAGAAGATCATACCGGTCGAACTGCGTGCCACGCGGGTGAATGAGCGCGTCGGGGTGATGCATGCAAGGGACCTTCGCCGACAGGTCGAGCTGGAGAGACAGCTGATGGAGACAGAGGCCCGCTACAGGTACCTGATCGAGGAGGCGGTAGATACACTCGATTCCGGTATCATCATCTCCGACAAGAAGCAACAGGTTGTGTGGGCGAACAAGACGATCGGTGAGTTCTTCGGCATAGATCGCGACCGGTTGATCGGAATCGAGATCCACCGGGCATTCGATCGCTACGTCAACGTGTTCGAGGACTCCCAGGAGCTGCGCGCGCGCGTAGAGGAGGCTATCACCACACGTGCTCGCATAGATCCCTACACCTGCCATGTTCGCCCGAGCATGGGGAGAGAGGAGCGCGTCTTGGAGTATCGCTCCATCCCCATCGAAACGGAGCGCTACAAGGGAGGGAGGATAGAGCACTACATCGACATCACCAAGATCAAGCAATTGGAGGAGGGCCTTCTGGAGAAGACGCGCAACCTTGAAAAGAGCAATGAGAAGCTTGAGCAGTTCTCGCACGTCGTCTCGCACGACCTCAAGGAACCACTGCGTACGGTGGAGGCGTTCAGCGGGTATCTGCTGGAGGACTATCGCGACAAAGTGCTGGACGAGGAAGGAATCGACATGGTCACGCGCATGCACAGGGCCTCAGGACGCATGCGCGAGCTGATCGACGACCTCTTGAACCTATCGAGCATCCGCATGGATCGAGCATCATTCGAACGGGTGAACGTGCAGAAGGTGCTGGAGGAAGTGAAGGACGACCTGGAGATGCGCCTGCGTGGGGTCAATCTGCAGATAGACGAGGACATGCCAACTGTCAAAGGGAGCCGCATACGGATAGCGGAGCTGTTCAGTAACCTGATCACCAACGCGATCAAGTACAATGACAAGGCCCTTCCGACCCTGCACATCGGGTGGCTGAGAGAGTCCAAGAACAAGGGCATGTGCACGTTCTACGTCAAGGACAACGGAATCGGGATCGAGGGACGCTACCAAGAGCGCATCTTCGCCATATTTGAAAAGTTGAACCCAAGAGAGGATTATGAGGGTACTGGCGCTGGGCTGGCGATCTGTAAGAGGATCGTCGAGGAACACAAGGGGGAGATATGGGTGGAATCGGAGGTTGGAAAAGGAAGTACGTTCTACTTCACAATCCCCACGGTAGATGCCAGGAGAGAGGTGGAAACTAATGCTTAGTCAAGAAAAAATGAAAGTGCTAGTCGTTGAAGATAACGAGGATGATATCGCCATCATCCGTCGCGCCATGCGCAAGAGCGAGATGAAGTGCGACCTCTCTTTTGCCCGTGATGGAGCCGAAGCGATAGACTTCCTGTGGCAGAAGGGGGAGTACGAGGACGCCCCGCGGCCGGATCTCATCCTGCTTGATCTCAACCTCCCGAAGATCGATGGGCTGGACGTCCTGGCCAAGATCAAGGAGGACGACAAGCTGCGCCGGATACCGGTCATCGTGCTCACCATCTCGCAGCACGAGCAGGACATGATCAGGGCCTACGACAGCGGCGCGGCAAGCTACATGAACAAGCCCGTCGACTCCAAGGACTTCGAGCGGCTGATACAGACCGTTCAGGACTACTGGAAGATCGCCCGCATCCCCACAAAGTGATGTACATCGCCGTGAGCAGCGAAGAGGACAATTGACCCGCTCGCTGCTCACCGCTGACACGCGAAGACCGGCTAAACGCGTGTTGCGTGCGGCACACTTGCCCTTACCCGCTGGCTAGGGAGGAAGTACGCTCTTTCCAAGCTAAAGACAAGGAGCAAGAGATGGAAAGAGCGGGCAAGAATCCGGGTGTTGAGTACATCAAGATGAGTTCGCTACCTCCTTACCAGTCATCGCCGCTTTCGAGAGCTCGGCGATCGACACCATCCCTTTCTTCTGAGCAACTACAGCCGCACACTGTTCTTCGCGCGATAACTTCGCTGCAGTAGAACAGCCAACGGTTCTTACCCCGGGAAGGTGGGCGCATGCAGCAGGCCCACCTTCCCCAGCCCCTCACCAGATTGTCTCACCGCATCAGATAGTCGTATATCCTGCGCGCCAGAGCGATGGCCAGGTCCGCCTGGTCTCGATCGAGCTTCCCTCCCACCAGACCAGCCAGTCGTTGCACTTCTGAGAGGAGATCACTGGGCACAATTCCGGGAGGGTAGGGGGCATCATCAGGGCCAAGGAGGATCTCCCGCAGGCTACTATCCAGCCGGGAGAGGTCATGTTGGTTCAAGATCGTCCGCATGGAGAAGGAGACGGCGAACACCCACTTCGCATGATCGCTGTAGGAATCGAGCGTCGATGCGAACAGCCCCTCCAACGCCTTGTTCTTATCGGATATCGCAGCGAACAGGCCGCGATCTGCCGCGATCTGCAGGGGATCAGTATCCCCTGCCGGTGGATGGACGATCATTTCGATCGTCAGGCTGTATGTCTGACAGAAGATGCTCATTCCCTGCCGCAGGTGGGCAAGCCTGGTCACCTGTTCAACCCTCTGCGAATCCGTTTGTGTTATAAGTTCCATCTGCAGGGTCTCCAGGCTCTCCTGCAGATGCGAGCAGGCCTGTTCGAGCCCCTCCGGAACGACCACCTCCGAGCCGGAGAAGAGGAAATTGGCGTAGGCCTTGTACAGCGCGTACAGGGGTGAAAAAGCGGAGTAGGTATCGGCAAAGACCGACCCGACCCGCGCCGGGGAAGCAGTAGCAGTCCCTGCAAACAGGAAAAGGATGATGACGGCAAGAAGTACGGTTCTTCTCTTCATATCATCATTGTATCAGGAGGACATGAGCGAGCAAGGGCCTTTCTCATAGGCTCACCTCGGTGAGGTGCAGCTCCTTAGGCGCGGCTATCGGGCACCTCTCACCCTCTCCAAATGCGCTCTCAGCTAGTGATCGGTGTCCGGGATCAATGTCCAGGCTTTCATCATGACCGCTCAAGTGAACACTTACCCTTAGGGCATGGACAAGATAGAAGTCATCGTGCGAGCGTCACAATTACACGGCAAGGAGGAGATGGCCCGCCTGAGCAAGCGGATCATCTCGGATATCTCTTCCGCGGGCAACCTCGAGATGGAGGAGGTCGAGTTCCCTTCCGGTGAAGGGATAGCGGCCATCCTCGTCCTCACGGGCGGAGTGGAGAGGGAAGTCCTGAAGGTCGCTTCCCAGATGCCATCACCGATCATCCTGATCGCCCATCCAGCGCAGAACTCGCTCCCCGCATCCCTGGAGATCCTCGCTCGCATCCGGCGGGATGGCGGGGATGGAGAGATTCTCTTTGGAACACCCGATAGGATCGCTGACAAGCTGAAGAGAGAGCTGACGATCAGTGCTGCCTGGGAAGCGCTCCGCTTCAGCCGTGTCGGCCTGATCGGAGATCCCTCCGAGTGGCTGGTGGCAAGCGATGTCGACCCTGCTTTCCTCAAGGGGCAGATGGGCATCGATCTGGTCAAGGTATCGATCGATGAGCTGGTGGAAGAGACCACCTCCCACAAAGTGAGCAGGAGCGCTATCAATCAATTTACCAAGCCCGCCGCGAGCATAGAAGAGCCGAACAAGGCGGATCTGAGCGGGAGCGTGGCGATCTACAACGGTCTGCGCTCGATCGTGGACAAGTACCGCCTCTCGGCCTGTACGGTACGCTGCTTCGATCTGTTGGACCGGCTGCACAACACCGGTTGTTATGCCCTCTCCCGCTTGAACGACGAGCACGTGGTCGCCGGGTGCGAAGGGGACATGCAGGCCATGTTCTCCATGTACCTCGGATCCCTTCTCACCGGCGGGGCATCCTTCATGGCAAACATCGCCTCAATCGACAAAGAAGAACAGAAGATGGTCATCGCTCACTGCACGTGTCCCCTCTCCCTTGCCGCTGGTTTCGTTATCCGCAGCCACTTCGAATCGAGCATCGGGGTAGGGATCGCTGCCAAGATCCCTCCTGGTCCGTGCACGATCTTCCGTCTCGGAGGGGAGAGGCTGGACCGCCTCTTCGTCAGAGAGGGGGAGATCACCGGATCACTCACGCGCGAGGACCTCTGCCGCACCCAGGTGAGCCTATCGATCGATGGCTCGCTCGATCCACTCCTCTCCTCGCCACTGGGGAATCACCACGTACTCATCCCCGGACATCATCGCGATGAGATTGAGCGCTTCTTCAGCCGCTTCCTCGCTCAGTAGATCCCGTTAGGCCGAACTCGCCGTGTTGTCATGATGCAACCGGCAAGCTACCATCACCATCAACAAGATAAGGTGGTGGTAATAAGATGCCAAATCGAGAGATGCAGATCACAGCCGACAATGAGACCCGTCGAGGATCCTATTCCAACCTTGCCCTGATCTCACACCGCAAGGAAGAGTTCGTCATAGATTTTCTGTTCATCGATCCCCAGTCGCAGACGGCCAAAGCCGACCAGGCCCTTCTCGTCTCCAGGATGATCCTCAGCCCTGGGCACATGAAGCGGTTGTATCAGGCGATTGGGGAGAACATCCAACGCTACGAGAAGAACTTCGGCAAGATCGTCCTCCCCCCGCAGTTGAAGTAGGATAGGTAGTGGTGAAGGAGAAGGGAACATTCCCTGAGCTGAAGCGCACGATCCTCAAGACGATCTTCGCCCGCAGGATCACTCTCGGAGCCTTCGTCGCTGTCGCACTGATAGTGATGCCCATCGCTGGAATCAGCTGGTTCAACCCCCTGTTCTACGCGCCCCTGGCCTGGTTTGGGCTCACATTCCCGTTTCAATACCTGGTCAAGCGCCAGAAGAGAGAGGGAACGCTCCACTGGATACACGCCTCCTATTTCATCGCTGAGGCCGTCCTGATCACCCTCTTCGTCCACCTGACAGGAGGGAGCCAGTGGATCGGAAACTCGTTCTATATATTCACCGTGATCTACGCCAACTTCTTCCTCCCGGAGGCGCAGGGGTACCTTGTCACCGGCCTAGTCGTCCTCCTCTACACGCTGGTGGTGATGCTCGAGTACGCGGGGATACTCCCCCAGTGCACCCTGTTCCCGGGGATGGTGCTGCCACGGGCGAGCCTGTCCTACAATGTGGCCACGATCCTCGTGGGCACGGCGACAATCTACGGGGTTATCACCTACACCGTCCGTTCCTTTACCAACATCTACCAAAGCAAGAACAGGGTCCTCTCCAGACAGAGGGAGAGGCTCTCGGAGCTTTCATTGCGCCTCGTCTCGGTGCAGAACGATGAGCGACAGCACATTGCACACGAACTGCACGACAACATCGGACAGATGCTCGCCGCTGTGAAGCTCCAGCTCGCCTCCCTGAAGGGAATCGATGAAGGGCGCCAGTGTGAGATCATGGGAATCGTCGATCAGGCGATCGCACGGACGCGGATTCTGGCACACTCCCTGCGCCCACCACTCCTTGACGACCTTGGCCTGGCCCCCTCACTGCGACGGCTCGTGCAGATGGTAGAAGAGGGGACGAATCTCAGGATCACCACTGACCTGGAGGACGGCTTCCGGCTAGACTCCAACATGGAGAGTCTCCTGTTCTACGTCATCCGCGAGGCCCTGGCAAACGTAGAGCACCATGCGCGGGCCCACCGGGCCACGATCCGCCTGCGCCACAGCGAGGAATCGGTCATCGTCAGCGTCGAGGACGACGGAATTGGCCTGCCTGCAGACACGCCGTTCGGCCTCGGCCTGCGGGGAATCGAGGAGCGGGTCGAACTGGTGGGCGGAAGCATGACCATCGACTCCTCCCCAGGGCAGGGCACGAAGATAACCGTGGAGGTACCGTATGAGAAGGGTGCGCCTAGCGATCGCCGATGACCACGCTCTCGTCCTTGCCAGCCTGCTGCAGCTCCTATCCGGCTGCCAAGGGATCGATGTCGTTGGAACAGCGACGGACGGCAGCGGCGCAATCGAGGTAGCGACGCGCCTGAAGCCCGATGTGTTCCTGCTCGACATCGCCATGCCCGATATTGACGGATTGCAAGCGATACCGCTGATTCGCGCTGCCTCTCCATTGACTAACGTTCTGCTCATCTCGATGCACGACGAGCAGGAGTACCTCCAGGAGGCGCTCGCCCGCGGAGCGAGTGGCCTTGTGTCCAAGGCGGCATCCCCTGATGAGCTAATCGCCGCGATAGTCTCCGCCGCAACGGGCGAAGTGATGAAGGTGCAAGCCCCTCTCACCAAGCGCGAGCGCGAGGTCCTCTTCCTGATCGGCGAGGGAAAAGCAAGCAGGGAGATCGCCTCGCTTCTATCGATCAGCGAAAAGACCGTCGAGCACCATCGCCAGCGATTGATGGAGAAGCTGGGGATACACACGGAGATCGGGCTCATCGCCCACGCCAGCCGGTTGACGATTACCCCCAGTTAGTACATTTACCCCATTTTCTCTGTTGCTGATCGAGTGTACACTCCGTAGGATCGAACAATGAAGAGAATACGGGTGGTGCTCGCTGATGATCATACATTGGTGCGGCGGGGGCTTTCTTCCTTGCTTGCAAGAGACGATGCCATATCCGTCGTCGGCGAGGCCGAGGACGGGCGGGAGCTAGCACGAAAGGTGAAGTCCCTGCAGCCGGATATCGCGCTTGTAGACATCTCAATGCCCCTTTTAAACGGGATCGATGCTATGCCGCGCATCCGCAGGGCTTCTCCGAAGACGAGGGTGATCATCCTCTCAATGTTCTCCGACGATGCGTACATCGCTCAGGCGTGGGAGCACGGAGCGTGGGGATACGTGCTGAAGGACGAAGCTCCGGAACGGCTTATGAGGGCGATCCACGCGGTCTTCGCCGGCAAGAAGGCGTTCTCTGTCGATCATGTGCCCAAAGCGCAGAGCAATCCGCTCACCCAGCGAGAGCGGGAGGTGCTGCAGCTGATCGCCGAGGGAAAGAAGAACAGCGAGATCGCCAGCGTACTGATGAGGAGCCTGCACACGGTGCGCAATCATCGAGCACGCTTGATGAGAAAACTGGGAGCACACAGCGCCGCAGAACTAGTGCGTGCGGCAGAGGAGCTCGGCGTTGTGAGGCCGGCCACTCCAAAAGGATGGGACTGATGAGCGTACCGAAGATTCTCGAACTGTACAGAGGGACAATCGAACAGGGGCTTGAGGAAGCACTGCGGGACCCTTCCACAGGAGGTGCTCCATCCCCTCTCTACCCGATCCTCCGCTACCATGTCGGCCTGTGTGACGAAGACGGGAAGAGAGTGAAGGCGCTGGGAAAGATGCTGCGCCCGTCGCTCCTCCTGTTCACCGCTCATGAGCTGGGAGGAGAGATCGATAGGGCCCTGCCAGCGGCAATAGGGCTGGAACTTGTGCACAATTTCTCGCTCATCCACGATGATATTCAGGACCAGGATGAGATCAGGCGTGGTCGTCCGACAGTGTGGAAACTGATCGGCGTGGCTCAGGCGATCAACGCGGGTGACCTGATGTACTCTCTCGCCATTGACAACGCCCTTCACGCCGGAGCGGACGCAGCAGCAGCGATCCTCGCCGCGGCAACGGCGATGATCGAAGGGCAGGGGCTCGATTTGGCATTCGAGGAGCGCTGGGTCAATACGCGCTCCTACATCGACATGATCGATAAGAAGACAGGAGCCCTCATCCGCTGCGCGTTCCGGACGGCGGGGATCACTTCGGGTGCAAGAGAGGAGACTCTCGCCACCCTCTCATCCCTCGGGGAGGAGCTAGGAAGAGCCTTTCAGATCAGGGACGACCTGCTCGGGGTGTGGGGGAACGGCGATGTCACGGGAAAGCCCAAAGGATCTGACATTAAGAGGAAGAAGAAGTCCTTTCCAGTGTCACTAGCCATGCAGCAGGCGGATGAAGGGGGAAGGTCAATTCTGGAAAGGGTCTACGCCCAGGAGCGGATTTCCGATGGCGATGTGGAACGCGTGATCGACCTGATGGATAGCCTAAATGTGAAGGAGAGCGTAGGGGAAGCGGTCGAACAGCATCTGAGGACGGCAAGAGAGCACCTCGATCGCTTACCGATATCTGAGGAAGGAAGGGAAATGATGAATGAATTGATCGCCTACTTGGCGAGGAGGGAGAAATGAGACGGCCAGTCAAGCTAGACATGAAGATGGCGCGCTACCTGATGGCACAGAAGGCAAAGCGGAGGAAGTACTTCCCGTTCGTCACCATGCTCGAACCGCTGGAGGCGTGCAACCTGCACTGCATCGGGTGCGGCCGTATCATCGAGTACAAGGACTACATCAGCAAGCGTCTGACCGTTGAGCAGTCGCTCGCAGCAGTACACGCCTCCGGCGCACCGATCGTCTCCATCTCCGGAGGTGAACCACTCCTACACGAGCAGATCGGGGAGATCACGCGGGCCATACTCGATGAGAAGCGCTTCATCTACCTGTGCACGAACGGCCTTCTGTTGGAGGAGAAGCTGGACCTGTTCAAGCCGTCTCCCTATCTGTCGTTCGTCGTCCACCTGGACGGCACGAGGGAGATCCACGACATGGTGACGCGCCGCCCCGGGACGTACGACCAGGCGATCAGGAGCATCAAAGAGGCGCTCGCGCGCGGCTTCCGGGTGAACACGAACACCACCATCTTCCACGGCTCGAACGTGGAGGAGCTGCACAAGCTGTTCGGCATGTTGACAGAGATGGGAGTGGAGGGGTTGATGGTCTCACCCGGGTACGCCTACGAGGACGTGTCCGACCGCGAGCTGTTCCTGCAGCGACAGGAATCGATCAAGGTCTTCCGCCGCATCCTCGATCCGTCCAAGGGGTTCCCGTTCTACAACAACCCGCTCTACCTCGATTTCCTGCGCGGGGAGCGCCAGTACGGCTGCGCGGCGTGGACCACGCCGACCTACACCGTGCGCGGGTGGCGCAAACCCTGCTACATCCTGGCCGACGAGCACACCGAGGACATCAACGAGCTGTTCGATCCGAAGCTGTGGGAGAACTACGGGCCGGGGAAGGATCGCCGCTGCGCCAACTGCATGATGCACTCCTCGTTCGAGGGGGCGAGCATCCTGCACGCCTTCTCCCACCCCCTGGACCTGTTGACAGTGGCCAAGGAGGAACGGAGGAGATGATCTTGGTCACCGCGGCCTCTCACGCTGAGAGCATGTGGGTCCCCCGCCTCCCCGACGTGCGCCGCCTGGTAACGGGCATGGGAAGGATCGCGGAGGAGGCGCTCGCGCGCTTCCTCGACGAGCAGGCGCCGGGTCTCATCGTGGGTACCGGCTTCTGCGGCGGCCTCTCCGGAGGTGTTGCCGCGGGTACGATCATCGTCGGGCAGGAGGTGGACTTCGACGGGGAGAGGACAGCGGTGGATCGGTCGCTGGTATCCAGGGCGGAGGGCGCCCTCAAGGCGGCGCGGCTGCCGTTCCGTTTGGGGAGGATTGTGACTGTGAACACCGTAATTAGATCACCCAAGGAGAAGGAGGATCTCTCGCGCGGCGGTGCGATCGCCGTGGACATGGAGAGCGGCCTTCTGCTGCGAGCGGCACGCAGAGCAGGGATTGACTTCCTGCCGCTGAGGGTGGTTTTGGACACGAGCGGCGAAGACCTGCTGTTCGTCGGTGACCGGGCGGACGTACTTCGCGCGGTCGTTCATCCTATATCGACTTTACGCCTGATGAGGTCCCTGATCATCGCCGGGCGCGCCATCGGCCGCGCAGTCGCGGCGATCGTCGGTGAATTCGCAACGAGGAGGGGAGAATGCGTCGCGTCGTGAGCGTCGGAGGAGTGAAGATCGGGGGGGGTAACCCCATCGCCGTGCAGTCGATGACCAACACCGACACCAGCGATGTCGACGCCACTGTGGCGCAGATCGAGCGGCTGCAAAAGGCGGGATGCGAGATCGTGCGCGTCGCCGTCCCCGACGCCGATGCTGCTCGCGCCCTGCCACGGATCAAGAAGCGGATCGACATTCCCTTAGTCGCCGACATCCACTTCGATCACCGCCTGGCCCTCGCCTCGATCGAAGCGGGGGTGGACAAGCTGCGCCTCAATCCGGGGAACATCACCGATCAGAAGAAGATCGAGCAGGTCGTGCTCGCGGCGAAGGAGGCGGGGATACCGATCAGGGTGGGGGCGAACTCCGGCTCCCTCGCCCCGGAGTTCCTCGATGAGAACGGACACGCCACAGCCGACGGTATGGTGGACAGCGCGCTCAAGGAGATCAGGCTGCTGGAGGACCTCGATTTCACCGATATCGTGGTGTCGCTCAAGGCGACCGACGTGATGATGACCCTTGCCGCCTACCGCAGGATCGTGCGCGAGGTCGATTACCCGCTGCACATCGGGATCACCGAGGCGGGGACACCCTGGGGCGGGACGATCAAGTCCGCCGTCGGGATCGGGATACTCCTCGCCGAGGGGCTCGGCGACACGCTGCGCGTCTCCCTGACCGGAGACCCGGTGGAGGAGGTGCGGGTGGCGTACCAAATCCTTTCTGCGCTCGACCTGCGCCATCGAGGGATCATCTACCGCGTCTGCCCGACGTGCGGGCGCACGAAGATCGACCTGTTCAGGATAGCGAACGAGATTCAGGAGAGGCTGTCTGATGTGACGGAGCCGATCGTGGTCGCGCTGATGGGCTGCATCGTCAACGGGATCGGTGAGGCGAAGGACGCGCAGATCAGCCTGTTCGGAGGAGAGGGGAACGGGAACATCAGCATCGGCGGGGAGATCGTGAAGAGGGCGGTCCCAGAGGATAGATTAGCAGACGAATTCGTGGCTACGGTACGTAGGTACCTGAGAGAGCGAGGTCAGGGGCAATGACAGACACTGAGATAAGGACGATGACCATGCCAAAGAAATCGCTCGATTCTTCGATCGAGCGTGCGGTCTCCCATCTCCTCGACCTGCAGTACGATGAGGGGTACTGGTGGGGGGAGCTCGAATCGAACGTCACGATCACCTCCGAACACCTGTTCCTCACCCACATCCTCGGTGTGGAAAAGGAGGAGGAGTGGAAGAAGATCGCAAATTACCTGTTGAGCAAGCAGCGCGAGGACGGGACATGGGCGATCTGGTACGACGGCCCGGGCGACCTGTCCACGACGATCGAGGCGTACGTGGCGCTGAAAATGGCCGGGATCTCCCCGGACACGCCGGAGATGACGCGGGCCCGCTCGTTCATCCTGTCTCGTGGAGGGATAGACAAGGCGCGCATCTTCACCAAGATCTGGCTCGCCATCCTCGGAGAGTGGGACTGGCGCGGCACGCCGATGATGCCGCCGGAGATCATCTTCCTGCCGAAGTGGTTCCCGGTCAGCATCTACGACTTCGGTTGCTGGGCCAGGGGTACGGTCGTCCCGATGACGATCATCCGCTCTCTCCGTCCGGTATTCCCCCTCCCC
>JAGGSM010000129.1 GCA_021159105.1 Candidatus Bipolaricaulota bacterium | reverse complement strand
ATAGGACAAAGCACTTGATATTGCTTGGTAACTTTCTGAGATTACACAGCAATCATAGCATTCTATAGCTCATGGATCTCCATTCTTCGTGTCCTTCGTGCTCTTCGTGGTGAATTCTTGGCATCAGTCCCTCATGAATCGGAACTAGAGGCCACTAACTGGAGATCACTACCCACTCGAAACGACGAGGAACCAAAGAGTTCACCTGATTTGTGGTAGGAAATGGCGAGTCGATCATCCCGGTGGCACAAGGAGGTGCGCCACCGGGCGATCTACAAACTGCGATCAGACAGGCATCGAGACATCAGTGTAATCCAGGAATTCCTGTTTGAATGCGCGCAGTGCGCTCTCTATTGGGAGCACGGGTGACTGCCCGAGTGGGCAGAATGATGCTTCGTGCATCAGGCGGGCAACGCGAAGGAGGAGATCGAGATCGTCCTCGTTGCCATCCGAGCAGAAGCGGTCCAGAATGTCCACTAACCGGCCGGTGCCGCTGCGGCAGGTGGCGCACTGACCGCACGACTCATGTGCGAAGAAGTTCAAGATCCCACGCAGTAGCTCGACGATGGAAGCATCCTCATCTAGGACCAGGATCGCCCCTGAGCCGAGCACGGCCGAGTAATCGCGCAGGCTGTCGTAGTCCATCCCTACATCGAGTCCGGCCTCATCGACGAAAGCCCCCGCGGCCCCTCCGATCAACGCCGCCTTAAAGCCCTTCCCATCCCGGATGCCTCCCGCGTATTTGTAGATGATCTCCCGCAGGGGTGTTCCCATCTCTACCTCGATCAGACCGGGGGTAGCGGCATGCCCAAGGATGGTGTACACCTTGGTCCCGGGACAGGTCTCGGTGCCGAATGAGCGGAACCACTCAGCGCCATTGAGGATGATCGGCGCGATGTTGGCCAGCGTCTCCACGTTGTTGACCACGGTCGGCTTTCCTCTCAACCCGACTTGGCCGGGGTAAGGGGGCTTCAAGCGAGGATAGCCTCGCTTTCCCTCAATCGACTCGATCAGAGCGGTCTCTTCGCCACAGACGTACGCTCCAGCGCCCTTCTTGATCTCGATATCGAACGCGATGTCCGATCCCAGGATGTGTTCGCCCAGCAGGTCGTTGGCCCGTGCTTGCTCGATCGCCTTTTCCATTCGCCCGATGGCGAGGCTGTACTCGCCGCGGATGTATATGTACCCTTTTTTCGCACCGATCGCGTACCCGGCAAGGATCATCCCCTCGATCAAGCGATGTGGGTCACCCTCCAGAATGAGGCGATCCTTGCACGTCCCCGGTTCCCCCTCGTCGGCGTTGCACACGAGGTACTTCTCGTCTCCAGGAGCGGTGAACGACCACTTCTTTCCGGTGGGAAAGCCAGCGCCGCCGCGGCCACGCAGGCCGGAATTTATAACCTCATCGATCACGCTCTTCGGAGATATCTCCTCTGTCAACACGCGTTCCAACGCTTGGTAGGCACCAACGCCAATCGCCTCTTGCAGGTTCTCTGGATCGATGATACCGCAGTTCTTGAGGACGATGCGGGGTTGGTCGCGCACGAGGCCAATTCCTGCCTTCTCGCGATCCATGCACGGGCCCAAGCATACCTGCAGCCGCTTGACCGGACGGCCTTTCAACAGGTGTTCGGAGACGATCTCCGGGACATCCGCCTCGGTAACGCCGACATAGGTGGTCCCCTCCGGGTAGATGACCACCACTACCCCGCGCCCGATGATCCCCAGGTTTCCCGTCTCTGCCACGCGGACCTCTTGATCCAGCCCCTGCTCTTTGATCGCATCGGAGAATGCCTGTTCGACCGCTTTCGCTCCAGCCAGGAGGGAATCCTCTTCGATCTCGATCAGTACTAGGCTTCTAGCTGGTTTCATCTTCCCTCCTTATTCGCTCGATGATTTCCACGATTCGCGAGGGGGTGAGGTTGCCATACGTCTCGTTGTCAATCATCATTGCTGGGGCCACCCCACACATGCCGAGGCAGCTCGATGTCTCCAGGGTGAACAGACCATCGGAAGTCGTTTCACCGACCGCTACTCCCAGCACCTCGATCAGCTTCTGAAGCACGGTGGTCGCTCCAAGGAGCTGACACGGTGGGGAATCACAGATGCGAATCACGTGTTTCCCTCGAGGGGAGAAGCTAAACATAGAGTAAAAGCTTGCGGTACCCTTAATATCCGCCAGGTCCATTCCTAAATGGGATGCAACATCGGTCAATACCTCATCACTCAAGAAGTGGTGTGGATCGCTCTCCTGGATGTCGTGCAGGATATCCAGCAAGTCCTCCCTCGTTGCGGAAGGGTACTTCTTCAGCACTTCGTTCACATGTACCTCCTCATTCAACATCATCGCTACAAAGGGACGAACTATGTTCTTCCCCATCGTTAATCCAGTTCAGGACTACCGCTTTCGCAGTGGGAACGACGGCGGCAGCTTTCGGACTCAACTCCTCGCCAAAATCGAAGTCGTACCCTGAGACGGGCAGCAGCCACCCTTCCGGTGCGCTGCCGTGTATGCCCTTGGCTAGGTTCAGCAGCGCAGCGGGTCCGAAGACATGGCCGAGGGACGCGCTATGTTCGGCAATCTGTCTCACCTCGATCGGTTCATCGACCGTGCTTGCATCGATGAACAGCACGCGCTTGGCACGGCTAACCTGCTCTATAAGATCTGCGGTCAGTTGGTGAACGGCAAGCGTTAGCACTCCGTCAATTGGCGGTAAGGAGTTGACGATAAACGGTCCCAAGCCATCATCACGCCGCAATGTGTTCCCCACCCCGATGACAAGATCCATGTCAGTCCCTGATGAGCCTATCCACTGTCTCGCCATCCGGCGTACGCAGCTCCACCAACAGGGGCATCTGCCCGACCGCGTGCACGGAGCAGGATAGACAAGGATCAAACGCCCTAATGCCACCCTCGATGCGGTTTAGGATGCCTTCATCAAACTTTCCACTGTGGATGTGCTTCTGCGCGATCTCCTTGATGGAGCGGTTCATCGCGAGATTGTTCTGGCCGGTGGATACGATCAGGTTCACCCACTGGATGACCCCGTTTGCGTCGACCTTGTAGTGATGGAACAGGGTTCCTCGCGGGGCCTCGTGAATGCCCACACCTTCGAGCTCGTTGATCCCGGCCTCGGCGCGGATTCGCGGAGACAGGATGCGCTCATCGTTAATCAAGCGCTCCATCCGTTCCAGAGAAGCCAGAATCTCCATTAATCGAGTGTAGTGATAATCGAAAACCCTACCCGAGCGTTCTTGACTGCCGGCGCGAAACTCCTCCAGCTCAGCGTCGGCGAGCGGCGTGCCGAAGCGATCACACACATTCACGCGGCCGAGTGGGCCGACACGGTACATGCCCTCCGGGTACCCAAGCGGTGCATAATGAGGGAACTTGAGGTAACTCCATCCCTCTGAGGCCTCCTGCACGATTTCAGGGTAATGAGCCGGATCGAACTGATCGACAACAATGTTCCCCTGCGAGTCGACGATACGGATGTTCCCGTCATAGTGCTCCCATGTCCCATCCGGAGAGACAAGCCCCATGAACAGGCTGGGGAAGTCACTGAGCATTCCGCGCGTCTCCTGATCAGCGAAGGAAGACTTGAATAGATCAAGTGTGATACGGATCGTGTCCAGCGCCTCAGGAAGGTTCGCTTTGATGAAATCAGCATCCTCCTTCGAAAGCGCTCTATTGACTCCTCCGGGCACGGCCCAGGCGGGATGGATCTTCTTTCCCCCTAGTCGCTCGATGATTTGCTGACCGAAGGAGCGCAGGCGGATCCCCTTGCGCGCCAAATCTGGATTTGCGCCGATCAGACCGATCACGTTGCGCTGCGCCGGGTCGGAGTCCCAACCGAGCAGCATGTCTGGGGCCGAGAGGTAGAAGAAGCTCAGAGCGTGTGACTGAACGAACTGAGCGGCGTTCATCAACCGCCGCAGAAGCTCGGCCGCCTTGGGTATCCGAACAGCAAGGATAGCATCGCCGGTCTTTGCCGAGGCGAGGATATGGCTGACCGGACAGATTCCGCAGATTCGTGCAGTCAGTGCTGGCATCTCCCACAGGGTACGTCCCTCACAGAACTTCTCGAACCCGCGCAGTTCGGTGACGTGGAAATGAGCATCGTTCACTTCTCCGGAGTCGTCGAGATAGATGGTAATCTTGGCATGACCCTCGATGCGCGTCACCGGATCAATCAGAATTTCTCTTGTCATATGTCCACTCCTTTATCCAAATTTCAGGTCGCGTCCTACCAGCTCTGGAGTCTTGCCATCGAGCAACGCCAGCAAGGCTTTGCCGATCACTGCCGCCGGTGGCGGACACCCGTGAAGGAAGTAGTCCACGTGTATTACTTCATGCACCGGGCGCACGCGAGCGAGAAGCGTGGGTACAACCTCATTGGGGATGGTTCCAGTTGTCGTTCGCTCGTTCCCGTACACACCTTCCAGCAGCTCATTCACTGAGATGCCATTGCGCATCGCAGGCACATTGCCGGTTACTGCACAGTCGCCCATGGCAATGACAATCTTCGAGCGCTCGCGGATCTCGCGCACCAGTTCGTAGTGCTCTTCATTGGCGATCGCGCCTTCGATCAGCGTAACGTCAACATTCTCCGGGAACTCCTTCGTATCAACAACCGGGCTCTTAACTATCTCGATGCGCTCGGCCAGGTCGATCAGCAGCTCATCGAGGTCGAGGAACGACATATGACACCCCGCGCAACCGCTGAACCAGACGGTGGCCACTCTTACCTTAGTCATTCTCCCTCCTCTCCTTCAGCGTCGTAACGAGTTCCGGATGTTTCTCCATCTCAGCTGCGGCCTTACCTTTCTCCACGATCGCGCCAGTTGGGCAGACCTGGACGCACTTGCCGCAGTCGGTGCACATTTCGGCATCGCCCCAATCTATTCCCAACTCGGTGATCACGCGCGCCTCACTCCCACGTCCAGCGATTCCCCACACGTGTGCTCCCTCTACCTCCGCGCAGACCCGCACGCAGCGGCCGCACAGGATGCAGCGATTCTGGTCGATGATGAACTTAGGGTGGCTGGCGTCGAGCGACAACCTCGGGTAGGCATATGGCACTTCCACGTGCTGCATCCCGAGATCGCAAGCGAGATCCTGTAACTCGCAGTGGTTATTGGACACACACATTGAGCACACATGGTTTCGCTCGGCAAAGATGAGTTCCAGATTGAGCCGCCGCAGCTCCGCTAAACGGTCGCTGTTAGTTATTACCTCCATGCCTTCAGCAATCTTCGTTGTACAGGAAGTGACGATCTTCCCGCCCACGTCAACGATGCACATTCTGCACGCGCCGATGTCGCTCAGACCATCGAGATGGCACAATGTAGGAATGGGAATTCCTTGTTGTTTGGCCACTTCCAGGATCGTGCTCCCGGCAGGAGCGCTCACTTCCTTTCCGTCGATCCGAATGAGTATCTCCTTCACTTAGAACCCTCCCTTTTGTCTTGATTGCACAACTCACCGCTCAATACATGTACGGCACCAAAGGGGCAGACCTCAAGGCATGTTCCACAACGGATACAGGCCTCTTCGTCGATAATGTACGGTGGCTTACCCAGCTCGCCGGTGATTGCACCAACGGGGCAATTCACAGCGCAGATGCCGCAGGCGCGACACGCGTCTTCATCGATCCGATAGGCGATAAGATCGGTGCACACCTTGGCCCGACACTTCTTCTCCTCGATGTGCTCACGATACTCATCTTCAAAATACTTAAGCGTCGATAGCACCGGATTGGGAGCCGTCTTCCCCAGACCGCAGAACGAGGTCTCGATGATCATTTCTCCCAGATGTTGTAACAGATCCAGGTCGTCCATCGTGCCGTTGCCGCTGGTGATGCGCTTGAGGATATCGAGCATGCGCGGGAGTCCGGTGCGGCAGGGGACACATTGCCCGCATGATTCATCGCTGGTGAATTCGAGGAAGAATTTGGCGATGTTCACCATGCAGTTGTCCTCGTCCATCACGATCATTCCGCCCGAGCCCATGATCGCTCCCAGTTCTTTCAGCGATTCATAGTCGATCGGGGTATCCAGGTACTTCTCCGGGATGCAACCGCCGGACGGTCCACCGGTTTGCACCGCCTTGAATTTCTTTCCGTTTGGAATCCCCCCGCCGATGTCGAATATCAACTCGCGCAGTGTCATCCCCATGGGGATCTCGACAAGACCGGTGTTTTTTACCTTGCCGGACAGGGCGAACACCTTCGTCCCCGGGCTCCTCTCCGTCCCGATGGAGCGGAACCAGTCGGCTCCGTTGAGGACGATATGACGGATGTTCCCCCATGTCTCCACGTTGTTGATCAGGGTGGGCATCCCGAACAGACCACGCACCGCTGGATACGGTGGACGTACGCGCGCTATACCGCGCTCACCCTCAATAGAGGCGATGAGAGCTGTCTCTTCGCCACAGACGAATGCACCAGCGCCCATCCGCACCTCGATATCGAACGAGAAGCCGGTTTCAAGGATGTTCTCGCCAAGAAGTCCCATTTTGCGTGCTTGCCCAAGCGCAATCTGCAGCCGCTTGATCGCCAGTGGGTACTCAGCACGGATGTAGATATAGCCACGACTTGCTCCCACAGCGTAGGCTGCGATCGTCATCCCTTCGATCACCGTGTGGGGATCGCCTTCGAGGAGAGAGCGATCCATGAATGCACCAGGGTCCCCTTCATCACCGTTGCAGACGACGTACTTTGTCTCCCCGGTGGCACTTGCCACGAACTGCCACTTCTTCCCTGTGGGAAAGCCGGCTCCGCCACGCCCGCGCAGACCGGAGTCGGTGATCACTTGGATGACCTCATTCCGAGCCATCTGTGTAAGTGCTTTCCCCAGAGCCTCATAGCCATCGGCAGCGATGTATTCCTCGATGTTCTCCGGATCGATGCGTCCGCAGTTCCTGAGGACCACCTTTACCTGCTTTGCGAAGAATGGGATCTGCTTCTTGCCCTCCACGATCCGGCGAGCCTCCGGGTCCTCCCACAGCAACCGCTTCACTGGGCGCCCCTTCAGGAAGTGCTCCTGCACGATCTCTGCGGCGTCCTCAGGTTTCACGTGGATGTAGAACGCTCCGTCCGGGTAGACGAGCATGACCGGACCGAGTTCGCACGGTCCCATGCATCCGGTTTCGACAATGCGTATCTCGTTGGATAGGCCATTTTCGTCGATCTCGCGGGAGAGAGCATCGCGCACCGCGGCGCTGTGGGAGGAGACGCATGCTGCTCCGGAACAGACCAGGACGTCCAGCCTTCTTGTCATCCTTCCCTCACCTCGATCGTGTATTCAGAAACCGGGTTCCCGTTCACGATGTGTTCAGTAACGACACGGCGCGCCTTCTCTGCCGTCATGTCGCCGTACACGATGACCGGTTTATCCGCTTCCCTTACTTCCACAACAGGCTCCGAGGAAGAGAGGCCGCGCTCTCCGGTCTGGGTCACCATAACATCGCGCAGATCGCGTTTGCTTATCTCATCGACAAACGCCGCCAACACGTCGCGCGCACCGGCAGCGATGCCGCTCGTTCCCATTCCCACGATCACCTTCACTCGTGCCTTTCCCGAGCGTAGGGAAAGCTCCTTTGCCGCTTGTTCTCTAATCTTGCGTAGATCTTCTAACTTCATCGTCTCCTCCTAGCCTTTCCGCGATATAGTCCTTCAGGAATGCAATTACCATGGGGTGATCGATTGGTACCCCGCCGAGAATGTCCATCACCTCTGCCGTATCGATCGAGAGTTCCTTACCGTCACACTTGTAGTCAATCTTCACGCGACGCCCCCTGCTTGTTGCTAGGATCGAGAGGAACGTCGCCTGGAGATTCCCAAATGGGGGAAGGTCGACGTGGTCCTTGCGGAACGTCGCGGTGACGGTTGTTCCCTTACCGGGGACGCTGTCGATTGTGAAACTTCCGTCGCACTGCTCCGCTGTCTGTCGGAGGAGTGGGATTCCGAGCCCTACGCTGCGTTCACTCTTCGTCGAGAAAAATCCTTCTTTCACTGCTTGCAGGACTTCCGCGTCCATCCCTACTCCATCATCAGCGACGCGCAGCGTCAGTTGATTGTCTTGACAGATGCACGCGACCTCGATCGTTTCCGCTTTTGCGGTGAGCGCGTTCTGTACGAGATCTAAGATGTGCATGTCAAGCTCCTCCATCATGACGCGTACTGTTGAAGAACGTGTTTGATCTTTGCTCGGTCAAGCTTGCCGTAGACCTCTTCATCGATCATCATCACTGGAGCCAAGCCGCATGCGCCCAGGCAGCGGACGGCAGACAGGGTGAATTGGCGGTCCTCGGTTGTTTGACCGATTCCTATCCCTAACTCTTCACGAAGTATCTCCACAACTCTGTCCGCCCCTTTGACGTGGCAAGCTGTCCCCAAACAGACATTGATCACGTGCTTTCCTTGAGGAACGGTGCGAAAGAAGTTGTAGAACGTGACGACACCGTAGACTTTGGAAGGAGGAATCCCCATCCGCTGTGAGACGAACTGTTGTACCTCGGGTGGGAGGTATCCGAAGATCTCTTGCGCGCGGTGAAGGACCTGAATCAGCGGTCCCTTAGCGTCGCGGTAGGAATCGATAACCCGATCTAGCTCAGCGTACATCGGGTTCTTTAACTGTACATCGTTCACTACGACCTCCTAAGATTCTTCAGATCGGATCGATCGGCCGCCCACTCCCGCAGCGGCGAGCAGGATCTCCTCCACGCTCACCCGCTCCATGGTGAGGACGCTCGTTCGCCTCCCGATCTGTTCAGGTTCATGTGCGTCCGAGGAGCGGAGAATCGCCCTCTGCCCGCATTCGTTTGGTACTGTTGCTCCCCAAACCTCCACAATTGGATAGACTGTAGTCTCGGGGAAGAATCCAAGTTGCCCGAGAAGGCTGAACGCTCCGCGGTCGATGTGTGCGGGAACAGGCAGCCCGCCGTGTGCACGTACACGTTCAGTTACATCCTCAAGGGACAAAGCAATGGAGTTGAGAAGCAGCTTCTCTTCTGTTCTGATGATGTTATCTTGTTCATCGACAACAACCTGGTCTCCGAAGTACTCGGGATCGTTTCTTACATCGGGAAGATATGCGTAGACCTCTTCTGAAAGCGCATTGCAGGCGTTGGCATCGTTGAAGTAGGCAAGGAGATGTACCTCCTCACGGGTTTGGATTTCGATTCCGTACAGGAAAGCCAATCCTGCTTTCTTTGCGGTGTGAGCCACAACAGGTCCCATCTCGCAGGTGTTGTGATCGGTGAGCGCGATGACGTCGATGCCACGATCGACGGCAGCGTCTACTATTGCTTGCGGGGACATCCGTAGACTTCCGCAAGGGGAGAGGCAAGAGTGTATATGCAGGTCAGCCACGTATGATCTCACTCTTCCTCCGAGGATAGGAGTGCGAACAGCTTTCCGCACACGACAAAACTCGACTCTTTGGTCGCGAGGAGCAGTATTCCTTCCTCGGATGCCCTGTCAATGACATCCTGTTCTGGCACGATACCATCGGCGAGGATTACGCCTGCCACAGAGGTCACCTTCGCGACAGCGACGATATTCTGATGTCGTTGAATCGTGATCCACATATCTTGCGGTTGTGCCTTAGCTAACACGATAGAGAGAAGGTCGCAGACGATGCCGCCTCTCACCTCGCGATCGAAACCAACACCACTCGTTAGCACCTGAAGTCCAAGTGCGGTGACCACATCAGTCAGCAGCATCATTCTTCCTCCTATTCACGCGGCAACGAATCAGTGTCCCTTTGCCGGTGTGAGAGTGAATCTCAAAAAAGTTCGAGTTGCGTTTCATGTTCACTAGTCCCATCCCGGCACCAAAGCCAAGGTTGAGAGCCCAATCAGGGGCGGTGGAGTATCCCGGTCTCATCGCCAGATCGATGTCATCAATGCCCGGACCATCATCCTCAACGGTTATGTCGATTGCCTCTGGTGTCACCTCAGCTTTCAGCGTGCCTCCATTCGTTGCGTACAACAACAGGTTCATCTCTCCCTCAAAGGCAATGATTCCAACTCGACGCGCTTGCTCCTCACAGATCCCCATCTTTCGCAGCTCAGACTTCAGCGCCGCCGAGGCGCTCCCTCCCTGTTCGATATCGCCCGCGTGCACTTCATAGGTGAGACTTGCGTTCATATCACTCATCTGCGGTCCTGTTCTTACACGGGCGCACACCGTTCGCGTACAACAGACCACACGTCTCAAACATTGTCTTACGCGTTGTCAGCATCGGAATATCCAATCGTTGAGCGTAGTCAATTATCTCTTGTGATGGCCGTTTCCCGCGCACGAAGATTATGGCAATCACATTCAGGATCTCGGCCACACGAATTACCTGTGGGCTTATCGTCCCCGTGATCAACGTGGTTCTCTCCTCGGTGAGCGCGAGCACATCCGAGAGGAGGTCGGCGGCATAAGCTTTATCGATGACGTCGTTACCAGCGCTCGCATCGAAGAGAATCTCTCCTTCGAGAAGGATCGGCACATCGCTAAATTTCATCTATCTCTCCTCGTTTCTTTCTGATCTACAGGCAAAGAAAAAAAACGGACCGGCCGCTTGACCACACCGATAGATTTATCTTATTATAATACATAACTATTAACATCACATATCACTGTTACCTATGTAAGCACTAACTGTTATCGTCATATCCCTTTTCCGCCGGCCTATCATCTCTTCTCCCAGCAGTGGCCTGGTCTCTTGTTTCGTCTCATAGTTTCCCCAACATAGAAACGCCCCTTCCATCTCTTGGTAGGTGACGTGCCGATGAAAGTATACGCGCGTACGTCCGTCCTGCAAGGCAATATGCCAAACGAGGCATGTATCGACTCATGCTGAGAGACTCTGAACTACCTCGCCGCAAACACGCGGTGCAGCAAGAGGCTTTGTGAGGAGTGCCCAAAAGGGCGGGGAATCAACGCCTGCATGGGCTGCTTGAATTGGTAGGAGAGAAGCGGGGATACCTGGTGCAGCAGAGAGAACGTCCTGTGGTCTTAGAATTCGCGTGTCATCGTCATTAAGCAAGATGGACCAACGAGAAATGAGGCGGGAGAAGATGTCTCCCGCCTCCGAGGATCTGTGTTCAGCAGTGTGTAAAGATCCTAGCGCGTCTGTCTAGGATCGAACGCATCGCGCACTCCATCGCCGAGGAAGTTGAAGGCGAACAGCGTTATGGAAATTGCGACCGCCGGCCACAGTACGAGGTTGAAGTGGGATCTCATCCCGATGTATCCCTCATTCAGCATCGCACCCCAGCTCGGTGTCGGCGGGTTGACCCCCAGCCCGATGAAGCTTAGGAACGCCTCGTAAAGAATGAAACCGGGAATCTGCAGTGCCTGGGAAACGATCGCTGGGCCGAGGATGTTCGGGAAGACGTGACGAAAGACCTGGCGGGTGCGCGATGCACCGATCGCCCTTGCTGCCTCCATGTACTCCTTCTCTCTTACCGAAAGGGTCATCCCTCTGATTAATCTCGCCATGCCAAGCCAGGAGGTTATGCCTATGCCGATGAAGATAAACAGCATTCCACCCATCGAGCGATCGAGACCTGAGAGGAATCCGCGGAATGTTCCGGGCTCAATCACGCTGAACGTTGACTTAAAATAGACCATCAGCAGGATGATTAGAAGCAGGGTTGGAAACGCGAACATGATATCCACAAAGCGCATCATCGCGTTATCAACCTTTCCACCTAAGAACCCAGAGACCAACCCGTAGATAACCCCGATCAAGAAGCTCGTCAGTGCCCCCACAAACGCAGCAGCTAGAGAGACCCGCGCTCCGTAGATCAACCGGCTCAGGACGTCGCGCCCCATGAAGTCACACCCCATCAGATGGGAAGAGTTGGGGGCAAGGTAGTTATCGCGGATGTGTCCCTCAGTGTAGCCGTACGGGGCGATCCAATTGGCTCCGATGGCCACGATGACGAGGGAGAAGACTATGAAGCCTCCCACAATGGCGGCCTTGTTCCTGATGAGGCGTCGCATGGCGTCCCGCCACAGGCTCCTTGGCTTTGGCGCTTTCTGCTTCTCTGCTCTTCTGACTCTTCGCTCCATGCCCACTTTTGCTCATCCCTCCGTTATCTAGTTGTAGCGAATCCTCGGATCCAGGATGCCGTATGAAATATCCACCAGCATGTTCATGAATACCACTGCCAGGGCGAAGACCAGCGTTGTTGCCATGATCACTGGGTAGTCGCGATTCCCCACGCTGGTCACATAGTACTTTCCGATGCCGGGGATAGCGAAGATCCTTTCCACGATCATCGATCCGGTCATGATCCCAGCGAAGCTCGGCCCGGCGATAGTCGAGACAGGGATAAGCGCGTTCCGCAGCGCGTGCTTCAGCATCACTGTCGTGTGTTTCACCCCTTTTGCGCGTGCTGTCTGTATGTAGTCCTCTCTGATCACCTGAAGCATCGAAGCGCGTGTCAGACGCGCGAAGCTTGCCATGTACGCCGTTCCCAGCGTGATGGCGGGGAGTACGACGTGTATCGGCGACCCCCACGTGGCGACTGGAAACCACTTCAGCCTCAGTGCGAATATCCAGATAAGGAGTGGGCCAAGCGCCATGTTGGGGATCGATAGGCCCAACATCGAGATCCCCATCGATGCATAGTCCGCCAGCGAGTTCTGTTTTATGGCGCTGATTAGGCCGAGCGGAATTCCTCCGAAGAGCGCGATGGCGAACGATGCCAGCCCCAGCATTGCCGTGACCGGCCACTGCTGGGCAAGGATGTCGTTGACCGTTCGCGACCTGTAGGAGATCGACGGCCCCAGGTCGAAGCGGATAAAGCCATACATGTAGTCGACATACTGCTTCCACAGCGGGTCATCGAGGTGATACTTCGCGTTCAGGTTATCGATGATCGCCTGCGGAAGTGCCTTCTCGGCATCGAACGGTCCCCCCGGCACGGCGTGCATCAACACGAACGTAATAACAGATACAACAAAGATCACCGGAATCAACCATAGAATACGCCTTACGATAAACTCAAACATATCTTCCCCTAGTTGTAAACGGGGCAGGGCGTTTGCTGCCCTGCCCCAATTTGCTAGCTATCCTATCCGCTAGTGCGGGAGAATGTCCCACTGTTCCCAGTGCTCGCCACCGAGTGGAGCGTACGTCCGAACTACGTACGGCTTCGTCAGATTGACGATCGTGTAGAAGTAGATCGGCGCGATTGCGCAATCGGTATCACAGAGGAGGGTCTCGGCCTGCTTGTACAGGTCAAGGCGCACCGCCGGATCGGTCTCCTTTGCCGCCTGCTCGACAAGCGCGTCGTAGGCAGGGTTGTTGTAGTTGGCGTAGTTGGAGCCGGACTTGGAGTTGAACACCTCGTTCACCCAGTTGTTGGCGTCCGGATAGTCCGCGCACCAGCCCATGCGGTAGATCTGCGGCGCGTCTTCGCGGCACGTCGCAAGGTAGACCTTCCACTCCTGGTTGACGATGTTCACCTTAACGTTCAACGTATCCATGAAGCTCTGGGCGACGAACTGCGCGATCTTCGAGTGCCCCTCAGAGGTGTTATGCATCAGCGTCACCTCAGGGAAGCCCTCGCCGTTCGGGTAGCCGGCGTCGGCCAAGAACTGCTTCGCCGCTTCCGGATTGTATGGGTAACCGATCCCTTCCGCAACACCATCCACATGTCCGAAGATACCCGGGCAGGTGAACGTCTGGGCCGGCTTCTGGCCGCCCTTCAGTACATAGTCGATCAGTGACTGACGATCGATCGCCGAGGCGAACGCCTTGCGTACGAGCGGGTTGTCGAACGGGGGCTTCTCGTTGTTGAACCCGTAGTAGTACGTGCACAGGTCAGGAGCGATGTAGAGTTCCTTGCTGAGCACGGGGACGGCCTTGACTCGGTCCATGTCCTCAAGCGGGGGACTGGTGCTGTCGAGATTGCCAGCTTCGTACATGGTCATCGCGGTCGATGCCTCTTCGATCATGTAGCAGTAGATCTGATCGATCTTGACGTTAGCCACATCGTAATAGGTGGCGCTCTTGTAGAGGATCATGTGATCCTCGTGCACCCACTCACCGAGCTCGTACGGGCCATTGGTGACTATATTCTCAGCCTCGGTCCATGCATCGCCGTACTTCTCTACGACTGACACCGGAAGAGGACGGCAAACCCACATGCCAGCGATGGAGGGGAAGTACCCCGCCGGCTGGTTGAGCGTGAACTGCACCGTGTAATCATCAACAGCCTTCACACCGACACCGTCGGCCGTTCCGCCTTCTTCATTGTTGAATTCCTTCGCGCCGTCGATGATCCACAGGACGTAGGCGTAGGAAGAACCGGTCGCCGGGTCGAGCGTTCGCTTCACGCTGTACTCCACCTGGTGAGCAGTAACCGGGGTTCCGTCAGTCCAGATGGCGTCGTCACGCATGTAGAACGTCCACGTTAGTCCGTCCTCCGAAGCCTCCCAGTGGGTGGCGAGCTCCGGTACGACTGCCATGGTCTCGTCATCGAAGTCGGTCAGCCCAAGAAACAGGGCCTGCTCAACTTGAATCGATGTTGTGTCCGTGGAGATATTTGGGTCGAGGGAAGGGGGCTCAGTCCCTAGGTTCCAATAAAGCGTCTTCACCTGACCGAAGGCCATAACGCCAACGATGAGGGTGAAGATGAGGCCAAGTAGCCAGATTTTTTTCACTGTTTTCCTCCTTGACCGCCGACCGCCACTTCTTAGGACCAGAAAGACCTTGCCCTCATCTGCAGCGAGCGTACGGTACTCCATACTGTCTCTTTCGCACGGCCCTTAGGCCGCGAGAAAGCCCGTATCCAGATCTAGTGAATTGGCGTGGCTAGTATAGCACTATCGACGAACCGCTGTCAACCGCTTAATCGAGCTCCATCTCTACTTGACAATGCAAATGTCACATCTGTAGGATCTATGGTATGGAAAACTCGAAATTCTTCTTGATCGTCAACCTGATAGCCGGGCAAGGCCGTTGCAAAGAGATCTTCCCTGAGGTGCAGAAGGAACTGGATCGCTACGGCATCGACTATGACTTGCACTACACCAACGAGCCGGAGGAGGCGACGGACGTCGCCCGTATGGGAATCGAGTCCGGATTTACTCACATAGTTGCTGTTGGTGGCGACGGAACGGTGAACGAGGTAGCAAACGGTGTTGTCGGAAGCAATGCCGCTCTTGCGGTGATCCCCGCTGGCACGGGAAATGACTTCATACGGATGACGGGCATTCCGTTTGACCACCGCCAGGCGGTCAAGCTCCTCGCGCAAGAACATGAGCGTCTGATCGACTTGGGCCGCGTCGGCACTGAACGCTATTTCGTCAATGGATTGGGAATCGGCATCGATGCGCAGGTAGCACGGGACGTCCTCAAGATGCAACGGATGCGCGGAGCGCCAGCCTATCTGTATGCGGCAATAAAGGAAGTATTCAGATTCCGTGCTTTTTCAGTTAAGCTTAAAGGCAGTGACTGGACGGAGGAGAAGAGCTGTATCTCGCTAGGCTTTTCCAATGGAAAGTACTGCGGTGGCGGGTTCAAGCTCGCTCCATTAGCAGAAATTGACGATGGGAAGATAGACATAGCAGCAATCGGAGATTTTCCAAAATTGGAGCGTCTAATACGTTTGCCTCAGGCCAGGAAGGGTGAGCATCTGAAGCTATCGCGCGTGTCCTACCACCAGGATGTGAAGGTCAACGTTTCCTCGGACGTGAAACTGATCGCTCACATTGATGGTGAGCCATACAAGCTTCCAAAGGATGAGTTTTCCGTTACTGTGGCGCCGAAGGCGTTGCGTGTGCTTGTGCCATAACTCCTTAGATACGCTTAAAGCGTTTGTCCAGATCGTGGCGAGATATGGCAAAGATGATCGGCCGACCGTGCGGGCAGGCATACGGGTTCTCCATCGTTAGCAGTCGATCGACCAGTTCCTGCTGTTCGTCGAGCGAGAGCCGATCTCCCGCCTTGATCGCTGCCCCACAGGCGAGCTCGGCAATGATGTGATCGAACAGCGTTTCCTTCAGCTTCGCTCCGCGTGCCAGCGCATCAACTACTCTTTCCAGTAGCTCCTGAAATCCGTACTGCACCTGCGTCTTCACGAGGAGTGATGGATAGCCGCGTACAAGGAGCGTCCCTCCGCCAAAGTCATCGATGTCAATCCCCACTCGCGCTAGCGTCTCCTTCTCCGCGTTCAATGCAGCCGCACTCTCAAAGGGAAGCTCAACGCGCACCGGGAGGAGAAACCTCTGCTGGGAGACTTCTCCCTCACGCACTTCGTGCAACAGCTTCTCGTACAGGATGCGTTCGTGGGCGATGTGCTGATCGATGATCTCAAGGCCCTCCGGCGACTCAACCAAGATGTACGTCTGCTGGAGCTGGCCGATGACACGACGATCGCTCCTAACTCTCACTTTTTGCGCCAGGTTGTTCTCCCGCCGCGCGAGCGTTTCCTGCCGAAGATCAAGCTGCGCCTGCGGCAAGCTATTGGTGGAGTTAGGTCTCTGCGTCTGGCCGGCGCTTGCGGACATCGTAGGCACGACGTAGCGTGAAGAGAGGGCCTGCTTGAGCGCTCGGTCAAGGAGACCTTCACCCCCGCGCCCCCGGCCCAGGCTTACTCCCGT
>JAGGSM010000293.1 GCA_021159105.1 Candidatus Bipolaricaulota bacterium | reverse complement strand
ATGAACTACCCCGCCGCAAGCACGCGGTGCATCAAGAAGCCTTGTAAGAAGCACACCCCAAGGGGCGGGAAATGAACACCTGTAGGGGATTGATTTCGCACGCATCCTCGAAGCTACCAGGCGATATGGTGCAGTTCGTCCCGTAAGCTTGCGAGGAACGCAGCATCAGCAAAGAAGAACGGGCAACACGCATGAAGCGCATTGCCCGCCTGTTTTATCCTATGTTATAGAAACGCTATAGCGCGACTACATCATCGGCTTGTGGGCCCTTCTCGCCCTGAGTAACGGTGAACTCCACCTTCTGTCCCTCAGACAGCGTCTTGAATCCCTCGCCGCGAATTGACCTAAAGTGCACGAATACGTCTTCACCTTGCTCTCGCTCGATGAAGCCAAATCCCTTGCTCTCGTTGAACCACTTTACGGTTCCAGTCTCACGATCTGCCATCGAAATCTACCTCCCTGGTGTTGTGTATCTAATCTTGGCAGATTGTTCTAGGCAGGTGATAGATAATCTACGTCCCAAGCTCAAACTACTGCAAGACCACCAACAGCATGTATATTCTAAATCCAACAGCGGCAAGTATCAAGTGCAAGAGCTATCTCATGCAGGATTAGCGGGGGATGTCACTGGTGTTGGCAACGCTCGGAAATTCACCCTGCTTTGCCATGGAGGCAATCGCAAGTATAATACCCTGCATGGCAACTCTCGACGATCTGGCAAGAAAACTGGGAATCTCTAAGCGTGCAGTGCGCTTTCGTGTTGACGCGCTTAGTGATCTGTTGGAGAAGTACATCTCCCGCGGCGAGAGGAACCGCCTTATTTTCGCGGGCGAAGCGGTCCTTATCCTTCGCAGGTTGGAGGAGTTGCGCATTGAGGAGCGCCTCCCCATCCGGCAAGCTGCCGTGCGCCTGCGAGGAGAACTGATGGGCCAAGAGGGAAGCGACAGTGTGCTTGATGATACTCTCGGCCTCGAGATCAAGCTTGAGTACCTGGCGCAGGCAGTGGAGACGCTCAAGAATGATAGAGATTATTGGCGCAGCGTCGCCGAGACCATGCAGAGCATCCTCCCTCCCGATCGGATGTGGATCAGTAAGCTGTTTCCCCCCACTTCAGATGATATCCGCTTGAACTAAGGCAGCGGGGAATTCGGAACGCGGAACGCGGAATTCGGAACGCGGAACGGAAAAGCAAGCTCACGCCAAGAACGCTAAGAACGCAAAGGGAAGAAATTGCATAGGAAAGAATGAGAACAGGCAGTTCTTGGCGACCTTGGCGTGGTTGAGGGCGCGCGCGTGAGGGAAGAGTCTGTCTTGCGTAGAGTGCACCAAGAAAACCACTAATCATGCCAAGAGCAATAGGATCCTTCGTGTTCTTCATGTCCTTCGTGGTGAGTAACCTCCGGAGAGCGCACGCTGGATAAGAGTGGAATAGGGAGCGCGGAACTCGGAATGCGGAGTGCGGAACGGAGGGTGAACGGGGAACTCGGAATGCGGAACGCGGAACGGGAAAAAGCAAGCTCACGCAAAGGATTTCCTCGTGTCCTTCGTGGTGCCGAGCCACTGGAACGCGGAGTGCGGAACGGCGAACGCGGAAGGGAAGAGCAAGTCGTGGTTATTGTTGGTCGAAGGTGAAGCCGCTTTCGAAGACGGCGAGACACGCCTCGACCGCTTCTTTGTCGTATTTTACGCCCTTGTTCTTCTTGATCTCATCGAGCGCCGCATCTAGCCCAAGCGATGCACGGTACGGTCGGTGTGAACTCATCGCCTCCACCACATCAGCCACCCCCAGGATCCGTGCCTCAAGGAGGATATCTCCGTTCTTGAGACCGTTGGGATAGCCCGACCCGTCTATCCGCTCGTGGTGCTGCAGCACGATGTCTGCGATCGGCCACGGAAAATCTATGTCCCTTAAGACATCATATGCCACTTCTGGATGTTCCTTAATCAAAGAGAACTCGATCTCGTTTAGCGCAGTCGGCTTGGCGAGGATCTCTGCGGGGATAGCGACCTTGCCGATATCGTGCACCTGTGCGGCAAAACCTACCCCTTCGACACGATCCTCAGGTAGCTTCATCTCAGTAGCTATGGCAACAGCGAGTTTCGCCACACGCACTTGGTGGCCTGCCGTGTAAGGATCACGGATCTCGATTGTCGCGCTAAGAACGCGCATGATGTCGGAAAGCGACTTACGCAGCTTGGCTTCTGCCTCTTTGCGTGATGTGATGTCGACAACGGTTCCCAGCAGGGCCTTTGGATTACCCTTCTCATCATGGATCAAGTGCCCTTGCGAGTGCACCCACAGTACCTTCCCATCGGGACGCACAATGCGATGATCGATATCGAGTTCCTTCTTTCCTGATATTGCTAGATTTAGGTTCTTCCTTGCATATTCAAGATCATCTTCATGTACAACTTGAGCCAGGAGTTCCAGTGCGGTTATGTCTTCACCCTTCTTCAGACCATTCAAGCGACAAAACTCATCAGAGAGGAGTATCTTGTCGGTCTTCAGATCCCAGTCGAGGAATCCCATGTGAGCCACGCGTTGCGCTGTCTCTAAACGATCAGCACGGCGGTTCGCTTCCTCGATTAGGGTTGCGTTCTCAATTGCTGCCCCCGCAATAGTCGCAAAGACTTGCAGTCGCTCGATCGTCTTATCGTCGAATGGGCCGGTTGTAGCACGGTCAACGTTGAGAAAGCCCAGTGTCTTGTCGTGCGCGCGTATCGGGACACCAGCATAGGATCGCAGCCACTCCAGGTTGGCCAACTGAACCCACTCTGGGCTGGTGTGGGTGTCTGCTACGATCAAGGGTGCCCCCGTCTCTATCATGTGTAACAGATTGGGCGTCTGTGAGATGATAAATGTGGTCCCCAACACATCGTACTCCCTTGCGGAGTCGCTGTAGGCGCGTGCGCCAACTATGCGTGCAGTGTCTCCTTCCACAAGCATTACCGACCCTGCGTCTGCTTGCACAACATGTTGGAGCTCGTCCAAGATATGATCGAGCGCCTCGCGCATATTCAGGCTACTCACAACCGCGCCAGCCGACTTGCTTAGGGCGAACGTCATGCGATTCTCTTCGCGTAGCGCGTCCTGAGCGCGTACCCGGTCTGTGATGTCAAGAAGCTGGGCAATTGTGCGCATTCTCCCAGCTCGATCTCTCACAACCGCTGAACGTATCTCCACGCGCTTCTTTGTTCCGTCCTTGCGTACGACGTTGAACTCATACCGAGACGGGGTATCCTCTCCACGCTGGCGGCGTACGTACCGATCAGCAACGAGCTGGCGCGACTCATCATCGAGGAAATCGCGAAAGTCGCGCCCAACGATCTCCGCCTTGTCTCTGGCGAGCATCTCGCAGAACATATCATTGACCCATTGAAAACGATAGCGCTCATCGACGATGATAATCCCGGAGTGTGAGTTCTCTACAATCAGCCGGTAGCGCTCTTCGGATTGCTGCCGTTCTTCCTCTATCTCAAGATCATGCAGCGCAAAGCCGAGATCACCAGCAATCTCCGAGATGAGAGCGCGTTCCTTCGGATCCTGGGCGTACTTGCTCTGTAGCGATAAGACTAAGAAACCGAACACCTTCCCGCTGTAGGCTAGACACACCGCCGATTTCACCCGCCCGGCGCAGCTTGCAGCAAGTGGACAGCCGGAGCAATCCCTCTGTGGATGAAACATGGCTATCACTCCAGGGTTTGCCAGTGCATCCTTTCCACACTGGGGAATGATCCCTTGACGAAGCTGTTCGAACATAGGGGCGAAGTCACCACCAAAACCGCTCTCCGCTGCAGTCATGAGCTGCCCACTATCATCAAGGAGGGCGATCCATGCGTTGTGATAGCTGCCATTCTTCACTAGCCGCTCACACGCGCCCTGTAACAGCCGCTCTCGATCCTTCTCCGTAACGATGAGCTGGTTCACATTGCGAATCGCTCTCAGGATCTTGTTCAGGTGGGCAAGTTGATCTCGTGCCCTGACCTCCCCTGTTATTTCAGTGGCAAAGCCGGAGACTCCGATCACATTCCCTTCATTATCCTGCAGGGGGGCTTTGGTCGCAACGAAGATGCGCTCCTCATGCTCAATGGTCAATCGATCGATGCTGCTGAGGATCTCTCTGCTCTTCAATACACGAGCATCAGCGGCGCGCAGCCGTTGAGCTACCTTCTGCGGGAAGAGGTCGGCGTCCGTGTGCCCGAGTGTCTCCTCCAACCCACGATGGAAGAGCCTGGAGAACGCGGGATTGACAAGGACGTAGCGACCGTCAAGGTCCTTAATGAAGATGATCGACTCAGAAGTCTCCAGAATCCCCTGCAGCACCCTCTCCGCTCCACCCATCTCTTTCGCTATCGCCTTAAGCGGTTCCTGTTGGAAGTCAAGATGCCCGTTATTGCTTTGCGCTTCCTTTGCCATCGTCTCCTCCGGATTTCAGTCTAGCATAAGAAGAGCGATTTTGCTAATGTGGGTGTGTAGCTGCATCTACTCGAAGGTGAAGCCGCTTTCGAAGACGACTAGGCAAGCGTCTACTACATCCGGATCGTACAACCGGCCCTTGTTCTTCTTTATTTCTTCGAGGGCGGCGTCGATCCCCCGCGCCGGCCGGTACGGCCTATGGGATGCCATCGCTTCCACCACGTCGGCGACGGCGATGATGCGCGCTTCGAGCAGGATCTCATCCCCCTTGAGCCCGTTGGGGTAGCCGGATCCGTCCATCCGCTCGTGGTGCTGCAGCACGATCTCCGCGATCGGCCAAGGGAAATCGATCCTCTCTAAGATATCGTACGCCCGTTGCGGATGAGTTTGAATGAGAGAGTACTCAAGCGGGTTGAGCCGCGCCGGTTTTGCGAGGGTCTCGGCCGGCACGGCGATCTTCCCTATGTCGTGCACCAAGGCAGCATAACGTATTCCATGTATCCTGTCAGGAGATAGGTCCATTTCCTTCGCGATGGCGGTGGCAAGCTCGGCTACTCGCACCTGGTGCCCAGCGGTGTAGGGATCACGCAGCTCGATCGCCGACTCTAGAGCTTTCACAATTCCATTCAATGTTCTTTGGGCTCGCACATAGCTCTCTCTCAACGCCTTCTTGGCGAGCACTCGGGCGGTGATATCGCGGATGATAGCGGTAGTGAAGTTCGCACCTCCGACGCTCCAAACAGAGTAGGCAATCTCTGCTGGGAATTCGCTGCCGTCCTTTCTGAGTCCGGGATAGACGACACGCTTGCCGGTAAACGCGGAATCTCCTGTTTCGCGCCAGCGTCTCACTCCATCCGCAAACGCTTTACGAAATCGCTTGGGCATAAGAAGAGCTGCTGAGCGGCCGATTACTTCGTCGGCTGTATAGCCAAAAATACTCTGAGCCGCCGTATTCCAAAAGATGATCCTGCCTTCATCATTACTGGTGATGATAGCGTCGGTTGCGGACTCGGCCACCGAGCGGAATCGTTTCTCAGACATAGCAAGCTCGATCATTTGCCTTTTGAGCTCCGTTATATCGCGTGCAATCCCCAAGAAGCCAACAACAACACCGTCCTTGCGCAATGGGGCGGAGTTGACTGCGATCCACAGCCGCCGCCCGTCTTTTCCCACCACCTCATATTCCCCCAGCTCATGCAAGGTCTCTCCAAGGAGTACACGCTTGAACCTGTCCTTCAACTGAGGGATGTGCTCAGGCAGGATCACCTCGCCTAAAGTCATGTTGAGGAGTTCATCGCGAGAGTACCCCAGTTCCTTAGTGATGATGGGGTTCACCGAGAGGAAGCGTCCTTGTCGGTCCACGCTGAAGATGGCATCGGGGCTTGTCTCGATGATTAGCCGCATCTGTTCTTCCGACTCCCGCACGCCGATCTCGAGCCTCTTGCGAGCAGTTATGTCGGTGTAGTACTCCACCCGGCCGCCTGCGTAGTACCCCGACCGGATCGGCTGGCTCCAGTGATCGAGCCAACGCTCTTCCCGGCCAGCGCTGGGCATGACGTGACACTCGAAGTTCTCAATGTAAGTGTTGTTGTCGTAGGTAGCAATAACCTTATTCGCAAACATTTCAGGATCCTCGAAGGTGTCCTTGATGCGGGCCCGGATGAGTTCTCTCTTATCCTTTCCGATCACATCTTCCCGTTTCAGGCCGAAGTACCGCTCCAGGGCTTGGTTTATCCAGACAACCTTGAAGTTCGAATCGAGGATGAAGATCCCCACGCTAGAACTGTCGAGCACATCCTCGATCAGTGAGCGATGCTTCTCTTCGCTCTCCTTTAACTTCTCCTCCGCTTGCACCCGATCGGTGATGTCGAGGATCTGCGAGATCGTCTGCTTGCGTCCTGCGGAGTCATGGATGACTGCAGAATTGATCTCCACGCGCCTCTTCTTCCCATCCTTTCGAATCACGTTGAACTCGTACCGGGGCGGCACCTCCTCTCCTCGCTGGCGCTGCACGTAGCGCTCGGCAACAAGGCTACGGGATTCATCATCAAGGAAATCGCGGAAGTCATGCCCGATCACGTCCTCACTGGCCCAGCCAAAGATCCGAGTCAGGGCCTCGTTTACGTAGAGGATGCGGTAGTCCTCATCGATCGTGAGGATCCCGGCGTGCGATGTCTCAACGATCGAGCGGAATCGTTCCTCTGACTCCTGCAGTGTCTCCAAGAACTGGGCGTTTTTCTCCTCAAGCGCCAGTCGGTAAAGCGCGGATGCGATGTCGCCAGCCAGTTCCGAAAACAGGTCTTCCTCCTCTGCCTCACCAACGTATCCCTGCGCAAGAGCCACAGAGATGAGCCCATATACCTTCCCCTCATGTTCTAAACGGGCGGTCATCTCTCGATGTTCAGGGAGCTTGCCAATAAGAGGACAGCCATCACACTCAGATGCTTGGTCGACTATTGTGGTAACTCCCGGTTGGGAGAGGGCTCGCCGAGCGCAGAGGGGAAGCTCTTCCCTACTCAACAGCTCCTTCAAGAGATTGGACTCCTTGCCGAGGCCAGCGGAGAACATAGAACAAGGATCCCGTTTCTCGTCGCAGAGCACGATCCATGCGCTGTGATACCCACGGGTCTCGATTAGGATCTCCATCGCTCGCTGCAGCAGGCGATCACGGTCGTGCTCGTTGGTTATGAGTTGATTCACCTCTCGCAGCGCACGAAGCACAAGGTTTAGGTGCAGTGTTAGTTCCTGGCTCCGTTTTCGTTCCGTGATGTCGCGCATAACGGCCGTGAACCCCATGTCCTTGCCCAAAGAAGTGATCGTTATCTCAACATCCACCGGGTGGCCATCCCTCGCCAGCCGCTGCGTTTGGAATCCCCTCACAAAACCCTCAGTGCGTACCCTCTCAAACACTTGCGCCGTGCGCTCCCGATCTTCTTCCGGGAACAGGATTGAGCACGGCTGCCCGAGAATCTCTTCTTGGGCGTAGCCGAAGATATCTTCGGCTCCCTTGCTCCATGAGGAAACCCGCAGGTCAGTGGTAAGAGAGATAATCGCGTCAGCAGAGCCTTCCACAACGGCCCGATACCGCCTCTCCGATGCCCTTATCTGCTCCAGGAGTCGCGCGCTGGAGATCGCCACACTGAGACTGTTCGCCAGTCGTTCAAACTGCTCCAGGGCTTCGTCCTCAAGGGGCTTTCTGCTGCCGACATCCACTACACCCACGACGTCTCCCGCGGCGACAAGGGGCGCAGTGAGAACAGTCCGATAGCCAAGGAGTCGTGAGATCGGCGGGACAAGTTTCTTCAGCGCTGTCTGGTCACTCGTCAGCTCTCCGATCAGCCCTTGGATCTCCTTTGGTGTTGTAAGGAGGAACGCACGTTGTTCGTGGATCGTTTGCCAGTAGTGGCCACCCTCGACTATGGGAAGCTGAAGCCTCCGCACCTTGAAGCCGACCAGCTCCTCCAGCTTGCGGGTCAGGCCTTCTGGCAAACCCCAATTCTGTGGGATGAGATGCAGCTTCTCTTCATCGAGGAAGTAGACCGTCGCGGCATGACCGGAGAACAGGGATTTCGCTCCCTCGGCGGCCATGCAGATTATCTCAGCAAGGTCCTCACCGCGAGAGATCGCGGCGTAGATCCGGTTGAGCAATTCGCCTTCGGTCATTGAGCCCATCGTTACCTTGTCTGCTCCCGATTCCTATGAATGGACAAGTATGCTATCACAGCCGAATGATAAGCACAAATCGCCGGCCTGAAGGGTCAGTAGGAGTAACTGGCTAATCGCTCCTATGGGATCGGGAATGAGGCCTGAAATGGTTTCTTCTGAGGGGGCACACACACCACACAAGAGTTTGTGGCACCGCAGCTCGTCTGCGACGTTCGGTATTTCGTCACGTGGTCAACGGAGATCGAGGCTCTTTCGCAACGCGCGGTTCACTTCCTCCACAGTCCCCACGAACAGCGTTCCCGTGATCAGCCCAACATGCGCAGGAAGAGGGGCTCATCCCCGGACTTGAATTGTTCCTTGATCGCGAGGATCGCGTCGGTTATGGAAAAGAATGCGTCGACCACTTGCGGATCAAAGTGGGTCCCCCGCCCTTCTTTAATGATCGAAAACGACTTTTCGACCGAGAATGGCTCCTTGTACGGCCGCTTGGAGGTGAGGGCGTCGAACACGTCGGCGATGGCGGTTATTCGGCCGCAGATCGGGATCTCCTTGCCTTCGAGTCCTTTGGGATAACCGGAGCCGTCCCATTTCTCGTGGTGGGTGAGGGCGATCGTCTCCCCGAGCTTAATGAACTCAGCACTGGAGCGTTCGAGGATGCACCCGCCGATCGTGGTGTGTTGCTTCATGATCACCCACTCATCTTGGTCGAGCTTCCCCGGTTTTAAGAGAACGTGATCGGGGATTCCAATCTTACCGATGTCGTGCATCGGGGCAGCGTACAGGATCGCCTCGACCTCACCTTCGGAAAGACCAAGCTTGCGCGCGACCGCAGCAGAATAGTGGCTCATGCGCAGGATGTGTGCCCCGGTGTCCTCGTCCTTGTACTCAGCAGCACGGGAGAGGCGGTAGATCGTCTCCAACGAGGCATTTTTGATTCTCTCAAACGCCTGGTGCAGCTCCGCCGTCCGTTTGGTAACCTCAGCCTCGAGATCCTTTTGGTAATCACGCATGTGATCGTTGTACGCCTTTACCTTGAGAAGGGTTTGCACGCGCGCACGAAGCACCGTCTTGTCCACCGGCTTGGTGAGGAAATCATCGGCTCCGGCCTCAAGGGCTTTGACGCGATCCTGGATGTCGTGCAGCGCCGTCACCATGACAACGGGAATGATCCTGGCATCCTCGTCCGCCTTCAGCCGCCGGACGACCTCAAAACCGTCGATCCCCGGCATCATGACGTCGAGCAGGATCAGATCCGGCGGGGACTCTGCCGCCTTCATGAGCCCTTCCTCGCCATTCCGGGCGAGGTCGACGGCGTACCCCAACGGAGCGAGGAGAGCCTCCATCAGCCGCAGGTTCCGATCCTCATCGTCAACCACAAGAACTCGGGATTGCTTATTCATCATCATTCCTCCTCGTGGAGATGAAGCCGCACTCTGTCCAACAGCACATGGATATCCACCGGCTTGGCGAGGAAATCATCAAAGCCTTGCTGTATGAAGCTTTCCTTATCACCGCGCATCGCATGCGCAGTGATAGCGATGATCGGAATCCTGTCGGTGTTGGGATCGGCCCTCAGCTCCTTCATCGCGGCGATCCCATCCATCACCGGCATTCTGATATCCATCAGAATCAAGTCGGGCTTCTGCTCTTGCGCCAGCGCTACAGTCTCTCTGCCGTCCCGCGCCACAGCTACGGAGTAGCCGGAGGCCTGGAGAACGTCACGAAGCAACTTAATGCTCTTTTTATCATCGTCAGCGATCAGAATCGTCCTTGTCACCTACTTCATTTTTGCGTCCCTCGACGCTTTTCATAAGCTCCTCGATCGTCTCTCCGTCCTCGGGGAAACTCACTTTGGAGATCTCGATCTCCAGCCCCGGAAAGGCCTTCTCCAGCCTTGCGACGACCCGTCCGCTGGCGATCTCGGCCTTCTCCTTATCTACCCCGGGGAAGACAAGGCAGATGTTTCCATCCGCGTCGACCCCACAAGAATCGTACCCCCGCAGCTCGTTCTTCACCAAGCCTTTTATCACCTGTTCCTCACCCTTGAGTGCTTTGGAAAGACCGTGCAAGTAACAGATTGTGAAGACCTTACCATACCTCCTTGCGTGATCGATCGTTTCTTCAAGATGTTCCAGAAAGGCTGCTGCTTCTACCGGAGGGAACTCTTCTCGGATCTTAGGATCAAGCGGAAGAGTGAAGCAGAAGCGGCTCCCTTTGCCCTCGCCCCCGCTCTCCACCCAGATCCTCCCGCCGTGCAGCCGCACGATCCTCTTGCAGATAGCAAGCCCCAACCCAGTCCCGGCCGCCTTCCCCGTCTTCCGGCCGGTCTGATAGAACTCGTCGAATATCAGCTCTTGCTCCTCCGGAGCGATGCCGATACCGGTATCGGAGACCGCGATGAGGAGCTCTTCCCCTTGCTTCTTCGCCTCCACCGTGATCGCCCCGCCGTCGGGGGTGAACTTGACCGCATTGGAGAGGAGGTTGAGAAGGACCTGCTTCAATTTGCGCTCGTCGGCCGTGATCGTGAGATCCTCAAGCTCGGCGGGAAGATCAAGCGTCAAACTGATCCCGTGCTTCCTCGCCCGCTCCTTGATCAGGACCAGCGAGCCCTCCAAAATCCCCTTGACGTCCACCGGGGAGAACTGAATCTCAAGCTTGCCCGCCTCGATCTTGGAGAGGTCCAGGATGTCGTTGATCAGGGAGAGGAGGTGCTTGCCGCTCTCCAAGATGTCGTTCACATACTCCGCCTGCTTATCCGTAAGGGTGCCGAAGTATTCGTCCTGCAGGACCTGGGAGAACCCGATGATCGCGTTGAGCGGCGTACGCAGCTCATGGGACATGCTCGCCAGAAACTCGGACTTCGCCCGGTTAGCTGCCTCAGCCGCTTCCTTTTTCTCTCGCAAGGTGCCTAGTTCCCGACGTTCGGTAATGTCCTCGCAGATGCTCTCGTAATAGAGCGCCCGGCCGTCCTCGTCCCGGATGATGCGGGCGGACTTGGAGACCCAGGCCGTCGTCCCATCCCGGCGGATGAGCCGCACCTCGAAGCCCTTGACTATCCCTTTCTCCTCCAGCTCATGCATGAACCTCGCCCGTTGTGCTGGGTCGGCGTAGACCTGCCCGATGTCGGTGAGGCGTCCGCGGAGCTCTTCCGGTGAGGAGTACCCGAAGATCTGCGCCATCGCCGGGTTGGCGAGGAGGAGGCGTCCGTCGAGGGTGGCCTGGTAGATCCCCTCGGCGGCGTTATCGAATATCCCGTGGTAGCGCGCTTCGGAGCGCTTGACCTCCTCGAACATCTGTGCGCTCTTGAGGGCGATCGCCGCCTGCCCGGCCAGCGTTTGGAAGAACTCCACATCCTCGGGGGCGAAGACGGTGGGCCGTACCGTCATGATGTGCAGGATGCCGATGGTGGTCCCCTTCGCCACGAGCGGGACCCCGAGATAGGAGACCAACTGGTACCTCTGGATCGCCTCCCGATGCATCTGCACGCGCGGATCCTGCGCCAGGTCGTGGATGATCACCGGAGACCGCCGCTCCACGAACCAATGGAGGAGGCTCTCGGCGATCGTGAACGCCCCCTCGTCAACGATGGTTCCGTTGGGCAGCCGCAGCGACCAGACGCGCAGGTGTTTCTTCTCTTCGTCGAACAGGCTGATGGCGACCGCGTCCGCGCCCAGATTCGACGGCACGTGCTTGATCACGGTCTCCAAGATGTCGTGGATCGAGAAGCGGTCGATGATCGCGCGATCGATCGCGCGGAGGACCTGCAGCCGCACCAGGCGTCGGACGGCGTTATCGAATTGGATCGAGTGGTCGACGGCCAGGGCGAGCTGCTCCCCCACTCCTTGCAGGGAGTGAACGTCCCCCTCCTCCAGCGCATCGTAGCGGTGGCTGGCAAGGATAAGGGCGCCGACGCATTTCCGCCCGGAACCGGATCCCTTCCTGACCGCAAGTGGGACGGAAGCGAACGCCTGAATCCCGGCTTGCTTCATGACCCCGGGAATGCCCCCTTCCTCGCTCAGCCGCTCATGGATCACCAACGGGGCATCCATCCCGGGGGGAAGCGGAGGGATCCCCTCCGGCAGCGTCCGGAGCTGCACCCGGAGTTCGTCGGGTATACCCCGCCAGGAGCGGAGCTCCATCTCCTCTCCCTTGGCCAGGTAGATTCCGCCCATCTCAACCCGAAGCAGGGACATTGCCTCCTCGAGGATGATCGCGAGCCGCTGCTCCAGCTCCAACGTCTGCAGGATCGTGCTGGTGATGCGCGCCTGCGTCGTGAGCCTCCTCTGTTCCTCGAACAGCGCCCGCTCCGTCTCCTCGCGCAGCCTGCGCTCGTGCACCAGCTGCAGCGTGTTCGAGATGTGCCGGGCGAGGTTCTCCACCGTGGGGATGAACTCCTCGGCCAGCACGGGGGCGCTTACCCCAAGGACAGCAAGGACAGCAATGATTCTATCCTGGTCCCGCACTGGGACAAGGATCGATCGTTTCCCCTCGTAACCCAAGGTCTTTACAATCAGTGTGGCAAGCGGTTTGGGAAGAAGCTCACGAAGGATATCGTCCACGGCTACCTGAATGCTCTCTCCTGTCCTAACCACCTGGCGGTAGCTAGTCGAGCGGGATAGATTGATCGTGAAGTTTCTCAGGGTTAGCCCGGTCAGCTTCTCTGCCTTCTCGATAACTTTGGATGGATTCGATGTGGCAATAATCTCTAGTTTGGTGCCGTCTTTCGTCGATCGGGCGATGGAGACCGTGTACCGGCCGAACCGGGCAAACTCGTCGCACACCATCCGGTAAATTGCATCTTCGTCCCGAAGGGCGTGAAGTTTGACGGACAAGCGCTCAATAAACCGAATAAGTTCGAGAAGTTCATCAATCGGTCGGTTGGTCGACTCGTGGCTAACCATCGTCTTTCACCCATTGAGCTGTGCAGCTCTTCTCTTCAATCACATCTAATCTCCTTGCTTCGTGAAGAGGCTTTCTTATTGAACAGATGAACTGGCAGTTTGTCAAGCTCAAAATGACGTAAAGAGAGAGCGTCATGCACAAAGCGTGTGATGTTACGAGAATGTGAACCTCTTCTCGAACACGGCTAGGCACGCATCGACCACATTGGGATCGTACAATTTCCCTTTGTTCTTCTTGATTTCATCCAGTGCCGCATCTAGCCCCAATGCAGCCCGGTACGGACGGTGCGAGCTCATCGCTTCAACCACATCGGCCACAGCCAGGATCCGTGCCTCAAGAAGGATATCTCCGTTCTTGAGACCGTTGGGGTATCCTGACCCATCCATCCGCTCGTGGTGCTGCAGTACAATGTCGGCGACCGGCCACGGAAACTCAATTCCTTTCAGAATGTCGTAAGCTTGCTCAGGGTGACGTTGGATGAGTTGGAACTCCAAGTTGGTCAGCTTTGCGGGTTTGGTGAGGATCTCAGCCGGCACTGCGATCTTCCCAATGTCATGCATCAAGCCCGCTCCACGCAGCCCCTCAATCCGCTCTTCGGGAATGCCCATCTGTTGCGCGATGGCGCAAGCAAGGGTGGTCACCCTCTCTTGATGCCTGGCGGTGTACGGATCGCGCATCTCAGTCGTTAGCCCGACTACACGGATTGTATCTTCTAGTGTCTTCTTCAGCCCTTCTTGCAGGTGAGCATTCTCAATTGCTACCGCAGCAACATTAGCAAGCCCAGACAGTAGATCCAAGTCAGTGCGAGTGTAGGCATCCACCTGGTTGCTCTCAACCCCGATCACACCGATTACTTCTCCCCTGAGAAGCATGGGGGCAATGAGCTCTGATCTGGGAACATCATCCTGCTCTGTGTAGGGGACCGTATCCTTGGTGACTGTTCCATCGGGAGCGATATTGTAGGACTGCCCGATCTTCTCCATGAACTCAAAGACATCAGGTATGTACATCGGTTTGCCTGAGCGGATGACCTGGCTCTGCGTTCCTCTGCCCGGTTTCTCCAGCGCGAGCGGCGGGAGTGTTGTCGGATCTACTAGGTTACCATGTTCGTCCTTTACATACTCTGCATAAATCAGCTTCTTTTTCTTGTCATAGGATGAGATGTAGAAGGCATCTGTCGTCAGCAGAGATGCTACAGAGTCGTAGATGGTTGTGTAGATGTCCTGCAGTGATGTGAGAGATCCGAGGGATAGGGTCAGCTTGTTCATCGCTATTTGCTGTTGCAGGAGCAGCTGTTCCCTCTCCTGCGCTTGCTTGCGCTCGGTGATATCTCGCCCCACGGACTGGAACTCGACCAGGTTGCCGTGCTCGTCGAATATGGCCTGATCGCTCCAGCGCATCCAGCGCACCTTGCCACCGGCCACCACTTCGCGGTGCTCCGTTGCCAGGACCGGGTTCTCAGGAGTCAGGCTGTCCTTCAGCCGCTCCACGTAGGCCTTTACCTCATCGCGGTCCTCGAGAGCGACGCAGTCGATCCAGTTGCTCCCTATGAGCTCCTCCCTGCTCTTACCGTAGTACTGGCAGTAGGCGTCGTTCACGAACGTGAGGGTCCCGTCAGGGAGCCAGCGGTCAATGCACTCGGTCTGATACTGCACTATACCCCGGTAATGCGCTTCGCTGCGCTGGAGATCCCGCGTCCTTTCCTCGACCATCTCCTGCAGGTGTTCCTGATAGCGTCTCTTCTCCGCCTCCAGGATCCTCTTTTCGTCGATGACCGACTTGATGCGCGCGGCGTTGGCGACGACCCTGTTGATCGCCTCCTTGGAGACCGGCTTCGTCAGGTAGTCGAACGCGCCGGCGCGCACCGCCTCGACCGCCGTCTCGACTGTAGGGTCTCCTGTCAGCATGACCACCTGCGTATCCGGCCACTTCTTCTTTACCTCCTTCAGGAGGACGACGCCGTTCACGCGGGGGAGGACGATATCTGTGACCACGACGTCGAACGGATGATCCTCGATGAGTTTGAGTGCCTCATCGACGTCAGCTGCAGTGTGAACCTCGTATGTATCGTCCTTGATGAACTCGGCGAGCGTAACGCGGATGCTCTCCTCGTCATCGACGATCAACACCCTCGAACGCGGAGCGCGGAGCTCGGAACGCGGAACGGGGAACTCGGAATGCTGAATGGAGGGATCGGGGCGCGGAGTCTTATGGTCTGGCATCATTTATCGCCACCCTTTGGAACGCGGAAGTCGGAGCTCGGAACGGGGAGCGCGGAACTCGGAACGGGGAACTCGGAATGCGGAGTGCGGAAGAAGAGCAAAGAAGCAAACTCATAGACATAGCGTCATTTCCTCCCTTTTGCTGTCTTGATGGACGCGACAACCATAGCGAGGATTTCATCGGCTTCTCGATATAGATCGACGATACGTTCCTCTTTCAACATCCTCGTTTCCACGATCAGTTCCATCCAGTACATCGCCTCATCCGCTTCTTCCTCAACCGTCCCCATCTTGCTGATGAAGTCGGCTGTAGACTTCGCCCGTTTTGCCGCGCGATAATTCGCTCCAACACTGGTTCCGCAACGTAAGAGTTGATTCCGAATGACTTTACCTACAGAGGTTTCCGGAAGGGAATCAACCAGCTTGATAACCCTCAACGCAAACGCCTTCGTCCTATCTCTCAGGTCATCTCTTCGCATTGCCGTATGCTTTCGCATCCCAAGTTCTTCGTTTCCCGCTCTGCTTTCCAGGTTCTTCTCTTCCGCATTCCGCATTTGTCTTGCGTTCCGAGTTTTGCGTTCATTGTCGTTCTGCATTCCGAGTTCCGCGTTCCGCGTTCATCCAAGGCTCCATCCGTTATCTACACGCAGATCGAGATGGAACCTCGTGTACTTCCCAGGCTCGCTCTCCACGGTCAACTCACCGTGGTGCTCCTTGACGATCCCGTAGCTCACCGACAGTCCGAGGCCCGTCCCGACATCGCGCGGCTTCGTCGTGAAGAACGGGTCGAAGATGCGATCGATCACGTCCTTCGGGATCCCTACCCCGTGGTCTTCCACCGTGGTCCTGATCCACTCGACGCCGTCCCTCTCAAACGTACGCACAGTGAGCTTGATCAGCTTATCCTCGTGATAGCCATCGTAGCGCTGGTTGAGGGCGTCGCGGGCATTGGTGAGGAGGTTGATGACCACCTGCTCAATCTGCTGGCTGCGGCAACGCACTTGGGGAAGATCCTGGGGGATCTCTTTTTCAATCGCGATCTGATCCTTGCGCAATGCAGCGCCGACGAGCGTGAGGGAAGAATCGATGATGTCTTCCATACGCGCAGGGCTGTGGCTCTGTTTCTCCTGTCGGGCGAAGTAGAGGAGGTCCTTGATGATCTCCGCCACACGATTGCCCTCCTTCATGATCCCCTGGGCGAATTTACGCAGCTCATCATCCTTCACTCTCTCCACAATTAGATCGGCGTAGTTGATTATCCCGGTTAGCGGGTTGTTGATCTCGTGCGCCACCCCGCTAGCCATCGTCCCGATTGACTCCAGTTTCTGCGCCTGACGGAGCTGCGCCTCCATCGCGAGCTTCTCCTCCTCCGCCTGCACGCGCGCCGTTATATCGCGCATGAATTCCACCACACTCGTCACTTCCCCGGAATCCGGGTCCTTCATCGGGTAGCTGAACAGTTCGATCCACTTCACATCGGATCCCTCCAGCCCGGGGACGATATCATGTTCCGTCTTTCCCGATTTGATACACCGCAATGTCGGGCAGGGATCGCACGGTATCTCTCTGTTGTGATAGCATGCGTAGCACTTCTTGCCCCTGAGTGGAAGGTTCGCTGCGTACCACTTCTCCATCACCGCGTTGGTGTGCCGAATCGTTAGATCGGTATCAAGAACGCTGATGCCATCCTGAATGCTGTCAAGAATACTGTTCAACAGCCGCTCACTATCTTGCAATGCAGCTTGCACCTTCTCACGTTCAGCACGAGTGCGTAGCACACTGATCGCATAGGATAGATCCCCCGACAACTCCATCAACAGCTTCAGTTCATCCGCATCGAAGGCGTCCGGTTCAGACGCGAAAATGCTCAACGCACCCAAGACGTGACCGTTTACGTGCAAGGGAAGGGCGAGCAATGAGGCGTAGCCAAGCTTCATTGCGTCCTCACGCCAAGGGGCGAATTCAGGAT
>JAGGSM010000070.1 GCA_021159105.1 Candidatus Bipolaricaulota bacterium | reverse complement strand
AGTGCGGAACGCAGAGTGCAAAGCGAAGAAACGTGACTCGTTAAGAAAGGTGATTACTCAGTGCTCTTCGTGGTGAGAAACAACTGAAGCAGGGAACGCGGAGCACGTAGGTTAGTGTCGCGAGAAAGCGCGTGAGTTGTGGACAATCGCCCGCGCCAGTTTGCGGGGGTCGTGTTTCACGGTCTGTTTTCCAACTAGCTCAACAAAGCCGAGCAGATCAGCGCTCACCACTTCTATCTGGTACTTGTTCCTGGCTGCGAGGTCGTTGATCACTGGCTCGGATGCCTCCTGCCGATAGCTCGTGATGAACTCGTCTGGGGGGATGGCATCGTTTACGATCACTCTGTCAAAACGCGTGAGATCGACATACTCAGATAGGATTTCCAGGTGATCCAAGAGAGAGAAGCCGTCCGTCTCACCCGGCTGGGTCATCAGGTTCCCCACGAGGATCTTCTCCGCGGCCGATGAAGCGACCGCTTCAGCCACGCCATCGACCAGGAGGTTCGGGATGATGCTGGTGAACAGGCTTCCCGGCCCAAGGAGGATCAGATCCGCTGCTTCGAGCGCTTCCAGCACGCGGTAGTACGGGGCGACCTTCTCCTTTGATAGCTCGATACGCTTGATCCTGCGCGGATCCGCTGTGATGTGGCTCTCGCCCTCCACAACACCTCCGTCCTCCATCTCCGCTCGCAGGTGTGTCTTCTCCAGCGTCGCTGGCAGGACCTCTCCGCGCACGTTTAGGATGTAGCTCATCTCCTCGATCGCCCGGTCGAACCCGCCGGTCGCCTGCTCCAGCCCAACGAGGAGGATGTTCCCAAGGGAGTGGCCAGCAAGCTCAGGCGTCCCCCAGAAGCGGTGCTGGAAGAGCTGAGCCATCCTCTCCTCATCCTCGGCCAGGGAGAGGATGCAGTTTCTGATGTCGCCGGGGGGCAGGACATCGAGATCGGATCGCAGCCTCCCTGAGCTGCCACCATCGTCCATCACGGTGACGATCGCGGTGATGTTCGATGTCTCCTCCTTCATGCCGCGCAGCAGAGTGGAGAGCCCCGTCCCCCCGCCGATCGCCACGACATGCGGCCCGCGCTGCAGGAGACGAGTGCGGTAGATGATCTGCGAAGGGGCCTCTTCCCGGCCTGGCGCGACCCCCTGCGCCACGGAGCGGACGAGGCGAAACAGTGCGAAGATGAACCCACCCACACCGATGCTGAACGCCGCGATGATGATCAAGAGGCGCAGTTGTGGGTTTACCGGAATGAGATCGTAGATGCGGCCGACACGCGCCCTCCCGATCGTCTCCAGGACAGCGAAGGTGAGCACGAACATGGCGACCGTCGCCAGCAGCACCCACCGTTTCACCCGCATCCCAGGATAGAGCCAGCGAATCGCCTGTCTGATCCTCACCAGCTATCACCGGCAGCGACACTTACGCGCCCGGAGCCTACGATCTCCTCCAGGCCGCGGCGCAACTCGACGCTTGGGGAGACGCGGAATCCCTCACCAGCGCGCACGAGGAAGCGACCACCTTCTGAGTCCACCCGCAGGACAAGCGGGGCATCTCCGGGATGCTCGCTCAAGAACTCCTTCAGTCGCACCAGACGCTCGGGATCGATCTCATCCTCGTTGATCGTCACGCTGACAGAGAGGCTCAGCTTCTTATCGAGCGATGCCAGCGGGATGACCTCCTCGGCGACGAGATTGATCTCCCCGTTCCTCCTTCCGGCGCTGACGCGTAAAGCGGTGAACTTGTCGACGTCTATCGTCCCTCCTGCCGCCTCGAGCACGCGCGGGAAGATCGTGACCTCGGCCTCACTCTCCCCGTCGCTCATGGTCACAAACGCCATCTGATCCCCCTTCTTTGTCGCGATGCGGCGCATGGCGGTGATCCTCCCCCCGATGATCGCGCTCTGAGCCTCCCGCATGGAACTTGTGCTGGCAAGGGGGCGGCAGTAGAGGGAGATGATGTCTCTGTACTGATCGAGCGGGTCGGCGCTGATGTACAGGCCCAGGAGTTCCTTCTCAAACTCGAGCAGCTCGCTCTGCGGGAATTCCTCCTCTGTGATGACTGGGTCGACGACCGCTGTCTCCGCCCCGCCAAAGAACGATTGTTGTCCGCTCTGCCTCTCGTGGCGGGCGATCTGCATCATCTCGATCCCTTGAGAGACGTGCATCAGCAGCCCGCGGCGAGATGCTCCCATGCCGTCGAACGCGCCCGCCTTGATCAGCGCCTCCAGCGTGTCACGATCGACCCCATCGACCCGGCGACACATGTCGAAGAAGGAGGAGAAGCCGTCCTTGCGTGCGGCGAGGATCGCATCGATCGCTCCCCTGCCGACATGCTTGATCGCCGCAAGCCCGAAGCGGATTCTGGAGTCCGATGTCGGGGTGAAACTGGCCTCGCTCTCGTTGATGTTCGGGGGAAGGACCTCGATTCCCATCCGGCGGCACTGCCCGATGTAGGATGCCACCTTGTCCAGATCCCCCTGCACGCTCGCCAGCAGGCTGGCCATGAAGTGGGTCGGGTAATTCGCCTTCAGGTACGCGGTCCAGTAGGAGACGAAGGCGTAGGCCGTTGTGTGCGACTTATTGAACCCGTAGCGGGAGAACTTCTCCATGTCGTCGAAGCTCTGCACCGCGACCTGCTCGGGGATCCCGTTCTCCCTGCAGCCAGCCATGAATTTCTCCCGCATGCTGGCCATGATCTCTTTCTTCTTCTTCCCCATCGCCTTGCGCAGGATGTCCGCCTCGGCGAGCGAGAAACCGGCGAGCTTCTGCGCCATGAGCATGATCTGATCCTGGTAGATCGGCAGGCCATAAGTCTCGTCCAACACCTCGCTCAGGCTCGGGTGCGGGTAGGTTATCTTCTGCCGGCCGTGCCGGCGCTCCACGTAGTCATCCGTCATCCCGCTCTCCAACGGGCCGGGACGGTAGAGGGCGAGGAGCGCGATCAGGTCCTCAAAGCGATCCGGCTGCACCCGTCGGATGAGGGAAGTCATCCCCGATCCTTCAAGCTGAAATATTCCCGCCGTCTCGCCAGCACGGATCATCTCGAACGTCTTCTCATCATCAAGCGGGACCTTGTCCAGGTCGATATCGATCCCAGCGTGCTCACGCAGGGAGGCGCAGGCCTCATCGAGGAGGGTAAGGTTGCGCAGGCCGAGGAAGTCGAACTTCAGCAGCCCGATCGCCTCAACATCGATCATGTCGTACTGAGTGACGATCTCGTTCTCCCCGAGCCGTAGAAGCGGAACGATCTCCTGCAGCGGACGCGCTGCGACAACAACGCCGGCGGCGTGAGTCGATGTATTGCGAGCAAGGCCTTCCAGGCGCAACCCGATGTCGATGATCCTCTTCGTCTCCGGATCACTCTCGTACAGATCGTGCAGCTCGCCCACCTGCTCCAGTGCCACGCGCAGGGTGAGGCCGTAGGGGATCAGCTTCGCCAGGTGATCCGTCGTACTGTAGGCGGCACCGAGGACCCTCCCCACATCACGGATGACGCTGCGCGCTGCCATGCGGTCGTAGGTGGCAATCTGCGCGGTACGATCGCGCCCGTACTTCTCCCGCACGTAGGCGATCACCTCATCGCGACCCTTGACGCAGAAGTCGATGTCGAAGTCGGGCATACTCACGCGCTCTGGGTTCAAGAAGCGCTCGAAGATCAACTTGTAGCGAAGCGGATCAACGCGCGTGATGCCGATGCAGTAGGAGACGAGGCTCCCAGCAGCCGACCCTCGCCCCGGACCGACCGGGATGTCATGCTCGCGGGAGAAGCGGACAAAGTCCCACACGATTAGGAAATACGTGGCGTACTTCATTCGCTCGATCACAGATAGCTCGTACTCCAGCCGCTCCTCGACCTCTGCCGTGATCTCCGGGTAGAGCTTGCGCGCTCCCTCGTAGGCGAGCTCACGCAGGTATGCATCGGCACTCACACCTTCCGGTAAGGGAAACGGGGGGATGACCGTGTGGCCGAACTCTATCTCCACGTTGCAGCGATCGGCGATAACGCGTGTGTTATCGATCGCCTCAGGGATGTCTGCGAAGAGCTCCTCCATCTCCGCTGGGGAGCGAAAGTGATACCCCTCGCCATCGAACCTCATGCGATCGTCATCGTCGATCTTCTTGTTGGCGCGGATGTTCAGCAAAACCTCGTGCGCCAGGTGGTCCTCCGGCGTAAGATAGTGCGTGTCGTTCGTCGCCACGAGCGGCAGATCGAGATCGCGTGCCAGCGCCACGAGCTCTCCACGCAGCCGCTTGTCCGTATCTGTCCCGTGATCCTGCAGCTCGATGTAGAAGTTGCCCTGTCCGAAGATTTCAGCGTACTCCTCTGCCGCGGCGCGGGCCGCGTCCGCGCGTCCCGTCAACAGCAAGCGTGGAATCTCGCCGCTCTGACAAGCCGACAGTGCTATCAGCCCCTCGTGGTACTCCCTAAGGAGCTCCTTGTCCGCGCGCGGTTTGTAGTAGAACCCTTCCGTCTGCGCTAGGCTAACGATGGAGACGAGGTTCGAGTAACCCTGTTCGTTCTCGGCGAGGAGGACGAGGTGATAGTACTTATCCCCGTTCCTCACCTTCTTCTCGCGCCTGTCTCCGGGTGCGAGGTAGATCTCACAGCCGATGATCGGCTTTATCCCCCTGCGTTTCGCCTCGCGGTAGAACTTCACCGCCCCGCCCATCACCCCGTGATCGGTGAGCGCGAGCGCGTCCATGTCGTACTTCTCCGCGAGATCGAGCAAAGAGCTTATCTTGCAGGAAGAATCGAGAATACTGTACTCGGAGTGCGTATGAAGATGCACGAACTTGGCGGTCAAATTCAGTCCCCTTTCACGAAGATGATCAGCTGCTCGCCCGGTTTCACCAACCCCAGTTTTTCGCGCGCGACATCCTCGATCGCCTGCGGATCGTCCTTCATCGCCAGGCGCGCCCGCAGCGCCGCCTGCTCGCTCAGCGCCACCTGCTCCCTTTCGCTCAGTACCGCAACCTGTTGCTCCAGTCGGTGGATCGTGACGAACCTTATCGCATAGACGGAGGCGAGGAGGAGGAATGACACGATGACAAGCACGAGGAGAGCGCGTGAGGCGATGCTCTTCTTCGAAATGACCGTTCTTGGCTCACGCAAACTCAAGTACGAACGCACTTGCCATCCCCCTCTCTTCACTCGATCGGAGACTCTCTTTCCCGCTGCTAGCTCGGGACCGCCCGGCGCAGGGATCGATCCTACGGTCAGTATAGGCGGGAGTGGATCCCCTGGCAACGACAGTCGTCCGAACAAAAAGGAGGGACCGATTTCTCGGTCCCTCGCAAATCAGCTGCTAACCTGCAGAACTAGTCTTTATAGACGTTCCAGATGCACACATCCATGGTGATGTTCAGCGTCGCACCGTGGACTCCAGGAAGCGTCGCGATGACCATCTCATCGGTCATTGCCCACAGAGGAATCCATGGGACATCCTGAACGCTAAGGAGCTGGACTGCCTTGTAGATGTTCGAACGCACCGTCGTGTCGGCAGTGGTCGTGGCAATGTCCATGAGCTGCTTGTAGATGTCGAAGTGTTCATTGTGATTGAAGAACGTACCCAAGCCTTCTGGAGATTCCGTCGTCCAAGGGGCGAGGAAGTTAGAGGACTCGAGGTAGTCAGGGTGCCATCCGAGGAAGAACATGTCGAATCCACCGGAGGACATCCTCTCGGTGTATGCACCCCACTCGAGCATCTGGATCGAGATGTCGATCATTCCGGTCTCTTCCAAGCTACTGGCGACAACCGTGGCCACATCGCCCTCGGTCGTCCCATAGTGCTTCGGCGTGTACCAGAGGTTCAGCTCCAGCTTGTTCGTCTCCGAATAACCGGCGCTCTTCAGCAACGCGCGGGCGACATCCAGATTACGATGCGGGAACACATCGATCGCACCGAGGAACGGAGGATCAACCATAGGGACCATCGTGTAAATAGGATCAACCGTACCGCTGAATACTTGCTCAACGATTGCAGCACGATCGACCGCGTAGCTGATCGCCTGACGGACTACAGGATTGTCCACCGGGGGCTGTGTCACGTTGAACAGCAGGTAACGCACGCCAGGGCTCGGCGGATAGAAACTCACAATGACGTTAGGATCGTCTTCCAAACTCTTGATGTCCTGCGGGCTCAGGGTGCGGAAGATGAAGTCGACGTCGCCGGCTTCGATCGCTGCACGCAGTGCGGCCGCATCAGAGTACATCTTCTCGATGACGTCCTTTGTCTTCGGCGCCTTGCCGTAGTAGCCGTCGTATGCCTCATACTTCACATACTGGTCAGGAACGTATTCGACGAGCTTGTACGGACCGGTCCCAGCGTACACGCCCTTGGCAAAATCGTCAGCAGGGGTCGTCTTCGGCGAGTAGATCAGCGCCGGAGCCAGTTCCTGCGACATGCGCAGTAGGAAGATCGCGTCCGCCTGGGTCAGGAAGATCTTCACGGTCAAATCATCGACGACTTCGATGTGATCGATGACGCCCTTGATCAGGCCAACACCGCCTTCAGGTCCATCGAGGCGGATCGTGCGGTCGAGCGACCACTTGACCGCTGCGGCGTCGCATGCAGCACCATCCCAGAACGTGATCCCCGGGCGGATGTGGAACGTGTACACCATTCCATCTGCGGAGATGTCCCATGACTCAGCGATTGCACCCTTCAACTCCAGGGTCTCGTCATCCAGCTTCATCAGCGCGTCGGTCGTGGCACGCAGTACGTGCCAACTGAAGTGGTCATAGCTGTTGGCGAACGAAAGCTCGGTGACCCGGTCGGTCGTCCCCATGATCAACGGTTCCGCCGCCGAAACGAGAAGCGGAACAACCGCCAGTACACCAATTACCAAAAGAATACCCAGCACCTTCTTCATACTCTTACCTCCTTTTACTTGACAGTGAAACTTTCCCCTTCTTTAGCCAATTCCTCCTAGCCGGTTACCACCTCCCCTTAGCATCTTGAATCTCCAATTTCCACTCTAGCACTACTGCGCATTAAAGTCAAACCTTCTTTCTCTTTCTCTTCGGATTCACCAAATCGCTTATCCCCTCTCCAATCAAACCAAAACCGAGAGAAAGCGCTATAATCATTAATCCAGGGAAGGTGATGAGCCACCACGAACCGGACTGAAGGAACTTCTGCCCGTTCTGGATGTCGTATCCCCAGTCCGGCAATGGAGGGGGCAGACCAAATCCGAGGAAAGAGAGGGCAGCTACAGTCAGAATTGCATCGGCCAAGTTGAAAGATGAGACGGCCATAATCGCGTTCACCGTGTTTGGCGCAACATGCCGCAGGACAATACGTACGCTACTCACCCCCACCGCACGTGCAGCTTCTATGTAAGTCGTCTCCTTCACTTGCAATACTTCCGCTCTGGTGACACGGAAGTAGGTGGGAATATAGACAAACCCGACCGCCAATATCATCGGCCCAAGTCCAGCTCCGAACATCGCGACAAGGACAATAGCCAGGATCATCGATGGGAACGAGTAAATCGCATCCATCGTCAATGATAGCGAACGATCCAGAAAGCCGCCGACAAAGCCGGAGATCCAGCCGAGGATCGAACCGATCGTCATGCTCAGAGCGACTGCGCCGAAGGCAACGATGATAGATGCCTTGCCGCCAGAGATAATCCTGCTGAACACATCACGCTTCAGCTGATCGGTTCCCATCCAATGATGAATGGATGGCCCCTCCAGCCTTGGAGCATCGCGGTACTTGGTCGGGCTGTACGGCGTCAGCCAGGAGTACTGAGCTAGGACTGTCATGATGAGAAAGGCAATGACTATGACAAGGCCTACCTTGAGCACGGTTTGATGCCGCAGACCGTGCTTGCCACGAGAGAGCTTATCAACTATCCAGTCTAGTACTCCTATCATTCCTCTTGCCATTTCAGTACCTCACCCGTGGATCGATAAAGGAATAGGCAATATCAACCGCCAAATTGATGACCGAGATGAAGATAGCGATGAAGACAATCGCTCCCTGAATAGCTGGCCAGTCGCGCGCTTCGATCGATCGGACCAAGAAGCTCGCAATCCCCGGCCAAGAGAAGACCGTCTCCGTTAGGACCGCACCCCCCATGAGGATGGCAAACTGCAGGCCAAACACTGTGACGATCGGGATCAGTGCATTGCGCAGCGCATGCCGCAAAACGACAATTCGCTCCTTCAGTCCCTTTGCGCGAGCAGTGGTCACATAGTCCGCATCTAACACCTCAAGCATGCTCGCCCTCGTCATCCGCCCGAGCAACCCCGCCTGAGCAAATCCCAGCGTAACCGACGGCAGTACGAGATGCTTCGCCACATCCAAGATAACCTTTCCGTTGCCGCTCAAGATCGCATCGAGCAGATAGAACCCTGTCTTCGACTGAAAAGTGAACGCGATCCGTCCACCGATGCGCGTTGCCACCGGGAACCAGCCGAGTTTGACTGCGAAGATCACCTGTAGCATCAACCCCAGCCAGAACAGCGGCATGGCAAACGATCCAATATGGAAGATCCGCACCACATGATCTATTGGACGATCGACACGAACGGCTGCCAATAACCCAGTCCCAAACCCGAAAATCCACGAGAAGAGAAGGCCGAAGAAGGCAAGTTCCAGTGTAGCGGGAAAGCGAAGGAAGATCTCGGAGACGACGGGCTTGCTTGTGCTGAACGAATCACCGAAATCACCACGCACAATGTCCCCTAGGTACTCTATATACTGTACTGGGATCGGACGATCGACGCCCATCTTGTGGCGATACTCATCCATCAGCTGAGGAGATACGTTTCTCCCTCCGAGCATGGCTGCCACCGGATCTCCCGGCATGACACGTAAAATGAGGAAGACCAACGTAAGCAGGATGAGCAGCATCGGAATTGTCAGCAACAGACGCTGCAACGCATACCTGGTTATGCCTCCCATATCCGTCCTTTTCTTGTTATGACTGCCCTACCCAAAAGGATCAAGAAACAACTGATGGGTTTCATCATAGCCAGCGAGCGGGCACATGTCAAGCGCAGCCTTGCTCAGCAGGGCGCACGCTTTTGACTTATCGTGAACCGCCAATTAGAATCCAATCCTATTACAAAGGGGGATACCGTGCAGGCTCACGAACTTCGCAGGAAATACATCGAGTACTTCGTAGAGAAGGATCACCACCACTTGCCAAGCGCATCTCTGGTGCCAAATGACCCGACGCTCCTGTTCACCGCGGCAGGGATGGTGCAGTTCAAGGACATCTTCTGGGGGCACGTGGCGCCGACTTACCCTCGCGTGACGACGTATCAGAAGTGCTTTCGCACGACGGACATAGAGAACGTCGGGAGGACAGCGTATCACCACACGTTCTTCGAGATGCTCGGCAACTTCTCCTTCGGCGATTACTTCAAGGATCGCGCGATCAGCTACGCCTGGGAGTTTCTAACATTGGAGCTTGGCATCCCTGCTGATCGCTTGTGGGTCTCCGTGTTCGAGGAGGATGATGAAGCGTTCTCCATCTGGCGTGATGAGATCGGCATCCCACAGGAGAGGGTCGTCCGCCTGGGCAAGGAGCACAACTGGTGGGGACCAGTGGGGGAGACCGGACCGTGCGGCCCGGATACGGAGATCTTCTACGATGCGGGGGAGGAGCGGGCCTGTGGCCCTGACTGCCGTGGCGTAGCATGCGACTGCGACAGGTTCTCCGAGATCTGGAACCTCGTGTTCATGCAGTACGCCGCTCAGGAGGATGGCGCGCTCATCCCGCTGGAGAAGAAGAACATCGATACGGGGATGGGACTGGAGCGTACAACCGCCGTCCTGCAGGGGGCAAAGACCGACTACGATATCCCGCTGTTCTTCCCCACGATGGAGGCGATTCAGGCATCGATGCGCCGGCCACTCACCGTCGACGACACCCTGAACAGAAACATTGTCGCCGATCATATCCGCGGGATCCTCTTTCTCATCGCCGATGGCGTCCTGCCAGCAAACGAGAAGCAGGGCTACGTGCTGCGTCGCATCCTGAGAAGGGCGATCCGTTCGGGAGAGAAGCTCGACATGCCGCGCGGGTCCCTCGCGGGTCTGGTCGATCCAGTAATCGATTCCCTCGGGGAAGTCTACCCGGAGATCGTTGCTGCGCGACCGCTGGCGCAGCGGGTGATCTCACACGAGGAGGAGACGTTCCGCAAGACGCTGCGCGCGGGGGAGGCACGGTTAGAGCGGATCCTCCAGCGCCTCGCAGATGATGGAACAAAGACCCTCCCCGGAGAGGTTGCCTTTGAGCTGTACGACACCTACGGCTTTCCGATCGAGATGACAGAGGAGATCATCTCCGAACAGGGGATGGCCCTTGATCAGGTGGGGTTCAGCGATGCAATGGCTCAGCAGCGCGTGCGCTCACGCAAGAGCGTGGACGGGAAGGAGCAGGGAAAGGAGAGGAGGACGCTCGATGTGCCAGCGACCCAGTTTCTCGGCTACGAGGTGACAACAGCAGAGGGGCAGATCGTCCATGAAGAGGCAAAAGAGGATGGCGAACTGACACTGGCCTTCGATCGCACACCGTTCTACGCGCAATCCGGAGGACAGATCGCTGATACAGGCAGGATCGAGAACATCACCCGCCCCGGCGCGGGAAGGGTCATTAATGTGAAAAAGACGTCATCCGGCGTCTTCCTCCATCGGGTGAAGATCGAAGATGGTGCGTTCCACGTTGGCGATGAATGCCGTCTGATCGTGGATGGTAATCGTCGCAAGCGCATCGCGCGCAACCATACGGCAACGCACCTGTTGCACGCGGCACTGCGCCGTGTGCTTGGCGAACACGTCATCCAGGCTGGATCCTACGTTGGCGACGGTGAACTGAGGTTCGACTTCTCCCATTTTGAGCGCGTCACCGAGGATGAGTTAATCAGGATAGAAGACCTAGCAAACTCTGTTGTATTGCAGGATCTTCCTGTTGTCACCGATGAGATGTCCCTTGCCGAGGCGAAAGAGACGGGGGCGATGGCACACTTCGAGGACGAGTACCGCGGCAAGGATGTAATTCGTGTCGTCTCGATCGGCGACTTCAGCCGCGAGCTGTGCGGTGGAATACACGTCTCCAGAACCGGGGAGATTGGCCTGATCAAGGTTATTTCAGAGGAGAGCGTCGCCGCCGGCACACGCCGCATCCGTGCCGTGAGCGGGGATGGAACACTTGCCTGGCTGCGAAGCAGGGACGGACTACTAAAGGAGATCGAGGAGAAGCTGGGTGAAGATCCTTTGGCGGGCATCGAGAGACTGCAGGAGGCGAGAGAGGCCCTGCAGAGCAGATTGGACGCGCTCACGAAGGCGTCTCTTGTGCGGATGGGCAATGAGTTGCTCGAGGCCGCCACGAAGATCGGCGAGGTGAGCGTGCTCGCGCGGATAGTGGACACCGATGCTGCAGGGCTGAAGGAGCTCGCCGACCTGATGGAGGAGAGAGCACGACCCGCGGTGATCCTCCTCCTCGCGCAAGCGGGGAAGAAGGCTACGGCAATCTGCAAGGTGAGCGATGGAACACCAGCGGACGCTGGAGCGATCGTGCGGTCACTCACCTCCCAATTTGGCGGCGGGGGCGGCGGAAACCGCACCTTTGCCCAGGGAGGCGGCCTAAGAGCGGACTCACTGATTGCCGCTGTGGAGAGAGGGAAAGAGCTGATCGGAGAGTCCCTCAGCTAGTACCGCGCCGAAGGACGGGCCAGCTACTTCACCCGCCCAAGCGCACGGGCATGCACACGTAGAGAAAACCCTCGTCCTGCGGAGAGATGCCATCCCCTGTCGGTTCGATCAGGCCCGCCTTCTCAGGGCTGGCAAGCCACAGCACGATCTGTTCAGAGTCCATCCGCTTCATGGCGTCGATCAGGTACTCCGCCTTGAACGAGATCTCGATCTCCTCCGAGGGGACCTTCGTCAGGCGCACTCGCTCCTCCGCCTCACCCTTCTCCTTGGATGAGGAGTTGATCCTGGCCGCGCTCTCTTCCGTGTTCACGCGGAAGGTCACCGCACCCGACTCCTCAGCGGCGGTGATCTCGATCCGCTGCAAGCTCGAAAGCAGCGCTTGCCTGCTGAAGGTCAGGTTGATCGTGTTTCCTGTAGGGATGACGCGGTCGAAGTCCGGAAACTCCTCGGCGATCGTCTTGGCGACGAACGTCACCCCGCCGGCAGAGAAGAAGACCTGCCCATCGTTCCGGTAGATGTCCACCGTGGATGCGTTCACCTGCGAGAGGACACGATCGAGATCGCTCAACACACCGGCCTCAATCAAGAACTCTCCCTCCTCCAGGATCTCATCCATGGAAAGCGTCTTCATCGCCAAGCGGTACCCGTTTGTGGCGACCATCTTCATCTCACCACCGCCGATAACGATATCCACACCGGTGAGGCTCAGTCGCGTCGTCTCGTTCGCCTTGAGCGAGGCAAATGCCGTCTGCTCCAGGCCGCGGTGGAACTTCTCTACAGCGACCTTGCCAATGCGTTTCTCCGGAAGAGGAGCGATCTCAGGATAGTCCTCCACGGGCAAAGTGGGAAGATCGAACAGCGCCTCTCCACAACGAAGCTTTACGATCGTCCCATCATCATCAGCACGCTTCATGGTGATGCGATCGTCCTCCGGAAGGTGGTTGGCGATCTGTGAGAGGATCGCCCCGTTCAGGACGACGGACTCATCTTCCCCCTTGTTCTCGATCGGGATCTCGCAACGGACTGCGCGCTCTAGATCGGTGGCGTACAGGCGCAGGCGGTCGCCTGTGATCTCCATCTTCAACCCCGAGAGAATCGGCATACTGCTGCGGGTTCCCAGCGCATAACTGGCGAGCTTGACGCCAAAGACTAGTTCGTTCTTCATGCTAACAAAGTCCATCGTTATCCCCCTTTCGTGGCGTTCATTGTAACATCAATCATACACCATCCCCGCCCATTGCCAAATACCTACAGATCGAGGAAGCGCTCCACCTCGCCTGCTAGCACATCGATCGGAGCTGCAGCATCGAGCTTGCACACACTCTTGTCACCCGTAGTGAGGTCGAGATAACCCGTGCGCACTCGCCGGTAGAACTCCAGATCCTCCTGTTCTATCCGGTCCCGCTTCTCCCCCCGCCGCGCGAGTGCCTCCTCGGCTGAGAGGTCGAGGAGGAAAGTCACATCAGGGCGCCTCCCGGACGTCGCGATCTCGTTCATCCACTCGATCAAGCGAAGGTCAAGACCACGTCCGTACCCCTGATAGGCGAGGCTGGACAGGCGATACCGGCTCGACACCACAACATCACCTGCGGCGAGCGCGGGCTCGATCACCTCCGCTGAGAGCTGTGCACGGCAGGTGATGAACAGCGACAGCTCAGAGAGCGGGAGGAGTTCCATGTGCTCCTTGGAGAGGATCACCTGCCGCACCGTCTCCCCCAGTTTAGTCCCTCCTGGCTCGCGCGTCATCGTCACCGGGAACCCCGTCTCACGCAGCCGCGCAGCGAGGATCTCAACCTGCGTCGATTTCCCAGTGAAGTCCAGTCCTTCAAATACGATCAACTTACCCCGTAATTCTATCCTTCTCACCCCCGAACAGTACGTGAATGAAGATCAATACTGCACCCACGCTGACACAGACGTCGGCGAAGTTGTTGACGAATAGACCCCTGAACTCCAGGAAGTCGAGCACGTAGCCGTAGCTGATCCTATCGATCAGATTTCCAAGCGCCCCGCCAAGCAGAAGCGCCAATCCAGTCCCCATAAGGGCGTTCTGCTTCCTGTGGCTCAACAGGAAGAATACGATCCATGCCGAGACCGCGCTTGATACGGCAAGGAAGAGGGCTCCGCTTCCCGGGAATATGCCGAGAGCCCCGCCGATATTGTGCACGCGCGTCAGGCGAATCGTCTGCCCGATCAGAGGGCGGGATGCATATAGCTCCAAGTGCCCCCCTGCCCACCACTTGAGGATCCGATCGACCCCAATGGAGAGGGCGGAGATAAGAAAGATGGAGGGCCTTTTCATGATGACACAGACTAACCACTGACGAGGGGGCGGTCAAGTCAACGGTCGAATCCGTTCTTGAAAAGACATGTTCGAAGCGGTACGGTCTGCACAATGAGCTACCCCGCCGCAAGCACGCGATGCACAAAGAAGCTTTGTGAGAAGCATGCCCCAAGGGGCGCGGAATGGACCCCTGCAGGGGATTCATCATGAGCCATAGGAGAGACCATGAGACTTGTCCGTTTTCTCGACCCAGCATCCGGGTTACCAATGGATGGAAGATTAGAAGGAGATGTCATCGTCTCGGAATCCGTGAGCATCCCCGTGGAGCAGGCGCGCCTGCTCGCGCCGTGTGAGCCGACGAAGATCGTCTGCGTGGGACGAAACTACGCCGCACACGCCGCAGAGCTCGGCAACGAAGTACCGCAGCGTCCTCTGTTGTTCTTCAAGCCACCATCCGCGGTGATCGGCCCGAATGATGAGATCGTCCTCCCAAAGAGCAACCTCATCCATCACGAGGCGGAGCTCGCCGTGGTCATCGGCACTCGCTGTCGCAATGTCTCCGCGGACGAGGCGATGAGCGTTGTCCTCGGCTACACCTGCATGAACGATGTCTCCGATCGCGAGGCACAAAAGTGGGACAAAAACTGGGTCCGCGCCAAGGGGTTCGACACATCCGCTCCGCTGGGACCGGCCATCGTGACAAGAGATGAGATCAAGGGGCCGTTCCACGTCATGTCGCGGGTGAACGGAGAGATCCGCCAGGACGGATCGACGGCGGACTTCATCTTCACAATTCCTGAGCTGATCGAGGAGATCACTCACTACATGACCCTGGAGCCGGGTGACGTAATCGCCACGGGAACACCGGCCGGCGTCGGCCCGCTCGTTTCAGGGGACGCAGTCGAGATCGAGATCGAGGAGATCGGAATCCTGAGGAACAGGGTGAGGTAACGGGGCAGGACCATGACGACAAGAACGGTACGTATCGCTATATCCGGCCTGGGGAACCTCGGTGCAAGGTTCATCAAGCTCATGCTCGATAAGCGGAACGAGCTGCGTGATCGCTACGATCTTGATCTAGTCATCGTTGCCGCGGTCGATTCGCGCGGTGCGGCGCAGGATCCGCGTGGCCTCGACTTGAATCTGGTCCTGAATACCAAGGAATCCACAGGAACGATCGGAAACTACCCACGGTGTGGAACGCTCGGGATGACCTCACTTGACCTCGCTGGGCAGGTTTCAGCAGACGTCTGGTGCGACGCAACGCCGGTGAACATCGATCGTAAGGCGGAGCCGGGTATCTCCTGCATCCGCACGGCGATGAGAAGGGGAATGCACGTCGTAACGCCGAACAAGGGGCCGATCGTCCTGTTCTACCAGGAACTCACACAGCTGGCAAGAGAGTGCGGCGTACAACTGCGTTTCGGGGGTACGGTCGCTGGCGGCCTCCCCGCCCTGTACATCGGCAGGCGCGACCTGCGGGGAGCAAGGATCGAGCGCATGGAAGCAATTCCCAACCTCGTCACCGGGTTCATCCTCGATCACATCGCAGCGGGCAGCTCGTGGGAGCAAGCGCTTGATCTGGCCAAGGGAGAAGGAGTGCTGGAGGCCGATCCAAGCTGGGATCTCGACGGCTGGGATGCGGCGGCGAAGCTCGTGATCCTGACAAACGCCGTCCTCTCCTATCCGACGAGACTGGAGGACGTCGAGCTGACAGGCATCACAGGTCTCTCGACTCAGGATATCCGCTCCGGCCGGCGGATGCGCCTGCTGGCAACGGCAGTTCGCGCGGGCTCTGGATATGAACTGAGGGTGGCGCCCCAGTCCCTTTCGGAGGATCACCCACTGGCGCACCTGGGGCCAAAGGAGATGGGGATCACCTACTACACCGACATCTACGGCACGATCACAGCAACGATCAAAGAGGAGACGCCGCTCCCCTCGGCAGCCACGATGCTGCGCGATATTCTGGATATCATGTTGAAAACTGAAGCTTGATGAAAGGGGGAAAGATGCTTATGGAAGGTGAGGCAAACGAGATGACGTGGCTCGTTGAGCAGGAACACCTGGCGAGCAGCTTCGGCAGCGGGCTGGCCGATGTTCTAGCAACACCGGTCCTCGCTGGCTTCTGCGAGGAGTGCTGCCGGAAGATGATCGATCCCGATCTTCCAGAGGGCAAGCAGACAGTGGGGACAGAGATCCACATCCGGCACCTCGCCGCCACTCCACAAGGGGTGAAGGTCACTGTGCACGCAGTGTTAAGAAGAATCGATGGACTTAGTCTTCATTTTGATATCGCAACAAGTGACGAAGTGGAGAAAGTCGCACAAGGAACGCACACACGCTTCATCATCGACACCGATCGCTTCTCGCATCGGATCGATAAGAAAAGAGAAGAACTGGGCCTTACCTAGCCTTTTATCGCCAACCAACGCTCCGCACACAAACTCCTCAGTCCGTTCACAGAATCTACATAGCTAGAGGATAGCATTCAATCGGGCAACAGGAAGAAACGCTAGACCTCCTTGGAAAAGCAGCCCACTACGCCAGCACAGAGGGGCTCGATAAAACGAGCCCCTCACCCCTTTCTACATAAGAGCAGTAATAAGGGAACTTTCGTCACTATGCTAGCCACCGCCGACCGGCGGGAGGATCGTCAAGTGATCGCCATCGTGCAGGATCGTTTCAAAGCCGCGTTGAAAACGAACGTTGCCACCGTTCTTGAGCACGTTGATGTAGGGCATCACTTCTCCGTCCGGCCCGAATATGCGCCGAGATACCATCGGATGCAGCGAAGCAAAGGCCCGCAGCAAGGTCATCACAGTCGCAACATCCGCAAGTTCTATGGTCACTGGATTATCATCAAGCTCTCTCTTGAAGGAGAAGGAGATCTCCAGTGTGACGTTCATGCGCCGTTGATCAACCGAAGCGAGATCTCGTTGTGGAGGGGGATCAGTTGGTAGAGGGATTCATCGACCAATCTCCCGTCACGGACGCGGATCTCACCGTTCACCATCGCCGTGTCCACGTGCTCCGCGCCGCAGTGGACGATCGCCGCCAGCGGGTCGGACTGCGCACCCGCAAACTCGATCCCGGAGAGGTCGAAGGTGATCAGATCGGCCGCCTTGCCCACCTCGATCGAGCCGATCTCGTCCTCACGATGGAGCACTCTCGCCCCTCCCATCGTCGCCAGGTAAAGGGCGTCGCGCGCGGAGAAGGATTCCGCGCCGTAGCGAACCCGTTGCAGGAGCATCGCTTGGCGCACCTCGCGGATCATGTTCGATGTATCGTTGCTCGCCGAGCCATCCACCCCAATCCCGATGCGCATCGCGGTCTTCGCCATCGGAACCACCGGGGCGATCCCCGAGCCGAGGGTCATGTTCGAGCTCGGGCAGTGGGCCA
>JAGGSM010000022.1 GCA_021159105.1 Candidatus Bipolaricaulota bacterium | reverse complement strand
GGCGGAGATTCGCTCGCGGCGGTAAGCGTCCTCATTCTGGTCGGAATCGACGACCTCGACGAACACGCAGTCTGAGTTCGCGTACTCACTCAGCCTGTTTCCGTTTCGATCGAGGAAGTACATCGTTGCCGTGCCATCGCTTCCCACTACTTGATTGTCGCCGATGTGCATCGTGGCGAACGAGACGTCATTCGCCACGCGCGCGGCCTTGATCTCGGGCGGGAAAGCGGTCGTCGTGTCAACGTCCCCGAGCTGACTCATCGCGGCGTCAGTGTAGGTGACATCGTTGTAACGTGCGTAGACCATGTCTTCGTTGAACCCTTCCAGCTTCCAGTTGTCCATCTGCAGTTGATAGCCGCCTTTTCCGATGCCGTTTCCGACACCGAGAGCGTCCCATACGGATGCCAGGAACATCCCTGTGTTGGAGAAGAAGATGGGAGAGTTGCTCGATAGCTCATCGAGGATCAGCCACTCCACATCGTCCACCTCATGCGGGTCGCACACCTTCACTACGACCTTGTCCGGACAGCATGAGTCGACGTTGGCATTGGAGTCGATGACCTGTGTGTAGACAGGATTTCCGCTGATCCAGAACTCGGACATGCCATTGCGATTCTCGTCCGTGAAGCTCGTCACGCTGTGCTTGCGTTCCTCAATGTAAGCTGGTGCGATGCTTGCGTCGTCCTGATCGTTCGGGTCGACGTAGTAGGCGACGAGGACATCGTGGACGTTCAACTCGGTAAACCCCAGGTCCTTGAGGATGTTGTTGATGGAGAGCTGGAACACGCCGGTATCGGCCCCCGTCTCCTGCGCGTAGAACATCACGCGGGTGACTCCGGACGCGCTAGCGGTTGCGAAGGATGTGACGTTGTTGTCAGCGGCGGTCGGGTAATCGATGTAATAGGTGCCGTCGACGTTTGGCTGATCGCTTCCCAGGTTAATGTAAATTCCGCTGTTGTAGATGCTGTACCATTCAAGTGGCTTGCCCAGCACTGTTCCGGTTGTGTCAGAGACTCCCCCGTAGCGCTTCAAGCTGCAGAAGTCATTGGCGCTGTTCTCCTTTTCCGGGTTCCACGAGCCGGGGTTGACGATGATGAACACCGGCACGTACTCCACGTCGTTGCAACTTAGGTTTTCGTCGGGGTCGGTGACGGTGATGGTGGCTGCAGTGAGCGCATCCTTGTACACCTCTCTATCCCAACTGAGCGTGGAACGTGTGTCGATGATCTTTCCCTGTGCTAGGGCGACGTCGCTTGGATCGTCTTGGTCGACGTACAAGCCGACAAGCGTGTCCAGGTTGCTGAAGCGGCCTAAGACGTAGTCGAAGTCTTTCTTGACGGAAGAAGTATCTCCTGGGAGATACGCCGCCCCAGGTGGAGTGTCGAGGTGGCTCGGAGTTAGCGTAGTTGCAAGAGTGAAGTTCTCTTGAGCATCGACCCACACACGATCGTCGCCGGAACCATCACCTGTGCTGTCGGCGTAGAGATATCCACCCCACTCAAAGTCGGTGGGCACTACGCCTGCCGGTGCGTCCTGGTATGGGCCAACTATGTGCGATGATTGTCGGCCATCGTGCGAGAAAGCGACACGCGTTCCGATCTGGAACGGACGGCTGCTGACGAACAGACCTGTGGATGCCGATGTCTCCTCCAGGAAGTCCGCTCCGGTCCAACCGGCTGTCGGTCCGGGGAAGTGCCCTTTATAAGGCACGTATCCAGTTTGTCCAAACTTGGTGTCGCCAACACCATCTCCGTCAGTATCAGAACCGTTCTCATCCTTGTAGCTCTTCCACACGATGTGTGCGCCGGTCTTTGCGTCGATCACCTTGACGTCGGTCCATACCTTGTCGCGATCGTCGCAGTCTATGTCCTCATCTGGATCGTAGACACAGATCCAGATCTGGTCTCCCTCTTGAATGCTCGTTACCTTCTTGTCTCCATTCTTATCGGCCGCGAAGTAGAGTTGGGCGGTTGTTGCCCATCCTGTGGCGGCGATCGTGAAGAGAATTGCAAGGGCGAGGCTGGCGATGAGCAGCTTTGTTCTCAGTTTCATGGCCGTTCTCCTTCCACTCCTTCGGTCGGTGTGAACTTGCTTTGTGTCGAGTTCCCTGTAGTTTGGCGCATTGCCAACAGTTGATCGCGCCAGAAGCCAACGCTCAGCATGACTGCTATGAGCACTGGAGACACCTGCCATAGAATGCGCAGCAGTATCTGTGCCCAATCGAGCAGACGTTTGCTGGTCGGCCCTACAGCGTGCAGCCCGACAGCGACATAGGTCAGTTCTATCGACCCAATTAAGTATATAACATGTACAACAAATAAAATAGCAATACCAATCGATGTTCGTCTCAACCTGCTGAGCATTCCAGCCCCGGGAACACTTATCAGCAGCGCGATGAGCGGGATGATCCCGAAGTAGATGTACGGATCGAAGTAGAGGAATGGCTGAATCGTGCCATCATCGGTCCTTCTCCCCACGGACAACCTGCTTCCATCGGCATGAACGACAGAGACATTCTCCTGTTCCACAAGATTGAACAGAGGGGATGCCGCGGCCGCGACCATGTGATTGTAGACCGGAGTGATGTAACCCCAAATGGCAAACAGAGCGATGAAGGACACAAGGAACCACCCGAAAAACGAAAGCAGTCCTGAACCGCGCTCCCTTCTACGAGCGATGCGCATGCGCCACCACCTTTGCCCACAATAGCCACAAGAACAGGGCTAGCACGATCACCAGCGACTGCCAGACCAAGAGATGCATCCGATCGAACAGGCTCGGGAAGTGAACCCCAACGAAGAACAGGCTTCCCAACCGCAACAGGTTTATCAAGAACACGCCGGTCGCTCCCATCAGTACTCCGATCAGCTTCGCCAACAATCCCGCTGGGAAAGCGAGGACGGCGACGATGAACACGCCGGTTGTGAATAGACCGGTGCAGGCCGTTACCACGGAGAGCGCGAAGCTCCCGGGTGACTGGATGACGTTCCCACTTACGCTGGTCCTTCCTCCGAAGAGGTTGATAACGTGACTGGTGATCGTGGCAATTCCCCGCTGGAAGGTCGCCAGTGCGCTGTCATGGTTCATGAGAAATGTCATTCCTGCTGCAACAGCTGCCAGGAGAATGATGAACAGGAGTATCCGTAGAATATCGGTGCGATGAATAAGCGGTTTCTTACTGTGCGATTTTGTCGTCACTTTCTTTTCCTTTAGCTTGCGCCGTTCTCTTTGCGCCGCGCGATGAGCATCGCCGCGAATGAAAGGACAATCAGGATCGACATGGTGATTTGTGCCCACTCTGAGAGTGTTGGGGCATCGATCGTCCCAACCAGAGCAGGTTCATCCGATATCTTCACCGTGAAACAGGTGGGATCGTCATCGATAGCGGTAGACGGATCATCTGTAGGTTCATCGGCATCGTTTGTTCCATCGGCGTTACTGTCCCAGTGCACGTGCCCTTGATTGCAGATCTCCTGGCCATCTTCGACGTCGGAATCGACCTTGGCGACAAAGGTGATGGTGACCGAATCTCCTGATGCAATTACCCCATCCCAGTAGATCGTCTCCCCGTCGACTGCAGCCGTCCCTGAGGAAGCATTGGCGGCTCCGGTGGCGTACAGTCCCGCCGGGAGGGCATCTGAGAATTCATGCCCTGCGTTGTCCGTCTGATCGGCGCAGCCGTTGTTCGTTATCACGACCGTGTATTGGATCGTATCATCCGGCTTCACGTCTCCTCCATTCATATCGCTGTAGGTCTTGGTGGCATCGATGACCGGCGCATATGGATAGACGATTATCTGGGTAGGCATGGTGTACTTGTTGTTCGTCTCGTTCAGCTCGACAACAGTATTGTGTGGATCGGCCCATGCCAGGATCGAGTGAGTCCCTGGTTCGATACCGCTTGTGCTCCAGGTGAATGTATGAGTGATATGCTCGCATCCATCGAGGCCGGGCACGTGCAGCGTGTCGATCAAGTGTGCTGAGTCGTACTGGTCATAGTAAATCATGAGATCGAACTCGGCCGGATCCCCTTGTGAGTTGGTAGTAGGTCCACAGCTCATGTTGTCAACCGTTATAGTTATCTCGATCGTTCCACCCTGGCAGACGGAGGGTGGAGTGATCTCTTGCACTGAGACCCCGCTATCCAAGGCCGTCCCGTCAGCTGGGAACCACAGCTCCGCATTCTTTCCGCAGTCATCCGCAGCAGCAACAAAGGTGGACAGCGTCACCAAAATCACAAGAACGGATGCTCCGAATGCCAGTTGCAGTGCGATTCTCTTTTTCTTTCTGTTTTGGAGCATCTCAAAAACCTCCCCTCAATCCCCACTGGGGTTGATTGCCCGCCCCTTGGGGCGTGTTTCTTACAAAACTTCTTGACACACCGTCGCTTTGCGGCGGGATAGTGCATTGCTATTGTTCCACGTATAGATTAGCTGGTCGCTCCAAGTGGCATATGGACAGGTGAGGATCTTTTGTAATCGAAGTTACACTCAGCCACGCCGGCGGCGTCCGCACCGTTAGTGACGAATGTCACATAAGAAACGAGGACCAATCGGCGACGAGAGAGAGCGTCCTTTGAATGCAGCAATGGAAGGATGCTTGCTAATCTGTTCTGCGGGCTGCATTTTTTGGGGAAAGTTGGCAACCGGCGATTGAAAGACGGTTGCAGAATGAATGGGCGAAGCCACTACCCCTTGCAGGGAGGAGTTGACGAGGAACTCCCGTTTGCAGATACTGGTCTGTGGGGTGAGAAAGAGATGAGGGAACTAGTGGTCCTCGTTGGCCCGGCAGGGTCAGGTAAGAGCACGTTTCGCAGGCGGCATCCGGAGTGGGCAGTAGTCTCCAAAGACGATATCAGGCGCAACGTCTTCCAGCGGGACTTTGACCTGATGTACGAAGATGCGGTCACGAGGATATTCGCGGCGACACTGGTCGAGGCGGTCGACTCTCCGGCTGAGGTGGTCTGCGTCGACAACACCAACCTCACTCGCGCCGAGAGGAGCGAGATGATAGAGATAGCGCGGGCCTCCGGCCGAGTCCCTGTCGCCTACGTCATGGCACACGCTTCGGCGGATGTCTTGTACAAGAGGAAGTTGGAGCAGTTAGCTCTGCTCGCGTCGAACAATCCTGGTATTGTGGTCGGGGGCTTCCCCGAAGAACGTTATCTGATGATGTATAACCGCTACGAAGAAGTGGATGAGGAAGAAGGGTTCGTAAAGGTATTCAGAGAGGTTGAGCCGCTCCCGCAGAGCAGGAAGAGAGCGCGCACCGCGCGGAAGAAGAGGAGATCAACCACGCTGCGCAGGCTCGACGCCCTGCCCCTGTTCAGTCAATAGACTGTTCGGTCAGCAGACTGTTCAGTCAGTGGAAAGGAATCGCTCATTCCAAGGAGTAAGCGCCCGCGGCACTCAGCACGCGGGCGCTTACTTGATTTGGACCTACTTGCTTGTCGCCTGGGCGACGAATGACACGTAGTCATCCTCGGGGATTGCTCCCTCGAAGCTTGTATCCTCATTTATGACCACCTTGGGGACGGCCATTACGTTGTACTTGTTCGATAGCTGCGGAAACTCGTTTGCCATGACCATGTCGGCCGTGACCTTGTCCGATTCCATCGCCATCATATGTGCCATGCGCACCGCCTTGGGGCAGTACGGGCAGCTTGGCGTAACGAATACCTGAATGTGCACCGGCTCGGCGAGATGGGAGAGCGCATCCTTCGTCTCTGGGGCCAGTGAAATCGTCCCCGTTCCCAGATCGATGATGTCCTCGATCAGCGATGAGTACTCGTAACCGGAAGGAATTCCGTAGAAACGGATGCCGACGTCCTCACTCCCCTGAACGACCACCGTGGGCGCGCGGTCGACGTTGTACGTTGCCGCGGCCTCGCCATCGCGGGAGAGATCGTAGGTCACAACCTCGATCTTGTCCGACAGGCTGGCAGTCTCCTCGAGAAGCTGCAGCGTATCCGAGCAACTGGCGCAATTATCTTCCTTTGAAAACAGTATCAACTTGACCGGTGTGCTCATCTTGGCGAACTCGCCCTGCAGATACTTCCGATCATCCTCTGACAATAGTCCCATTTCTTCCTCCTAGTTTAGATCCAGTAATGCATCGATTCGCGCTCGGTCAAAGCCAACCACGATTTCTCCATCAATCTCCACAACAGGTACTCCCTGCTGACCGCTCTTCTCAACCATCTCCATCGCTCTGCGCATATCCTCAGAGACATCAACCTCTTCGAACTCCACTTCTCTAGCGTACAAGTATTCCTTAGTTGCTGCACACCAGGAGCAAGTTGGCGATGTGTAAATGGTGACCTCGTGACTCATCTTACCTCCTCCTTTTCAACAACATTCACTAGCTCACTAATGCGGTTGTGTAACCGATAGCAATTCCTTGTGCCGTTCCTCTCCTTGACCAAGACCCCAGCGTGTTCAAGCTTGCCGAGGTGGTAGGATACGGCCGGCTGGCTCAAATCAAGTTGGGAAAGGATCTCCTGACAGCCCATCTTCCCGCCCGCGAGCATGATCACAATCCGCAATCTTGTATCGCTGGCCAGAGCGGAGAATACCTGAACCCATTCCCTGTGTTTGTTCTCATCAAGCATCATTTGTATCCTCTCCCTGTTGAGCGTAGGATGATAATCGCAAGAGCAAGCTTTGTCAAGTATTTAAATAGTTGAATAAATGAGAGGTGTAGGATGGGAAAGACATACGTCAAGCTCGTCGAGGGGATGCAGTTTGTCGCACGTGGGGAGAGCGGCCATGCCGTGATCATGGACAGCGATCCGAAGGTTGGTGGCAACAACACCGCTTCCCGCCCGGTAGAGGTACTGCTGTGTGCGCTCGGTGGGTGCACGGGGATGGATGTGATCTCGATTCTGCGCAAGATGCGGACCGTACCCAAGGAGTTTTCCGTGCAGATCGAGGACGAACGTGCCTCAGAGCATCCCAAGGTACTGACGCGCATTCACTTCATCTACCGATTTACCGGTGACATCCCGGAGGCGAACGCAAAGAAGGCGATCGAGCTATCGATGCAGAGGTACTGCCCGATCACAAACATGCTGAACAAGACAGCCGAGGTGACCTGGGAGTATCAGATAGAATAAACTGCTCCACCGCAAGCGCACGGTCTATCGATAAGCTCTGCAGGAAGCACACCCCAAGGGGCGGTAATGAACCCGTGTGGGGGATTCAAGATCAGTGATCGGGGGCCTTTTCCAGTATGCGCTCGATGTCGACATTGGAGCGGATGAGGCTGATCGCCCGATCGAGGCGATCTCCGCTGCGGATGTGCGATTGGCTGAGGAGTCCTTCGCACAGGGCAGCCGCGGCCATCGGCTCCTGGCCAACAACGACAATCGGGACGCCGCGATCGTTTGCTTTACGCACGACGTCTCGTTGCGGTAGATGATTTCCCGTCAGAATCAGGCAGCGGAGGCTCGGGATGTCGAGGGCTGCCTGCTGAATCTCTATGCGGTCTCCCCCGGTGATTACACCAAGATCGGGGGTGCGGCGGAACAACCGCAGGGCCGACTCCACGCCAGTGGCGCCGATCCTGAAGTGGCGTACCTCATTGTCCAGAGGAACGTTGGTCACCGCGCGGCCGCCAAGCCTCTCCACGATTTCGTCAACATAGACAGAGTGGAGGGAGTTATCATAGGGGACGATCCCCAGTACCTCCGCACCCCGCTCGTCGAGAAACGGTGAGAACACGTCCGTGAGCCCGTTCAGTTGCGTCTCCATGGAGACGGCGTTGAGGATCACTCCCAGTACATTCAGCTCGCTTCCCAACAGGCGAAGGGCGCACAGAACGCGGTCGATCGCTGCCTCACTATCATAGCGGGTAAGCAGGACGATGTCGGCGTCAAGCATCTCCGCGATGTCGAAGTCGCTCAGCCCAGCGGTCACCCCCAGACCGAGGTACTGCCTCCCCTCGATTGCCACGACTTCTTTTCCTTCCGTGATCTGGTTGAACGACTGCACTATGCGCCGGCGGAAGCCATGATCACCGCACTCAATTGCCTCTTTCAGAAAAGGTGTCTCAAGGCTAATTGGAGCTATCTGCCTGATATCGTTATCCAGGCTCAGGATGGAGGATATGCAGCGAGCGTCCCGATCGATCGGCTCGCCTGTCGCGTACGAGACGGAGGAGCTGATGGGTTTCATGTAGGCGAATGATCTTCCGGCATCGCTCATGGCCTGGCCAAGGGCGAGAGCGAGCAGGCTCTTCCCGGTGTGGCTCTCCGTGGATACGATAAGAAGTCTCTTCATGATCCGTTGATGATAGTTGCTGGCAGTGAATAGGGCAACACTGTGGCATTGCACAGGCTGATCATTCTTTCCTCACAACCTCTTCACATAGATTTGCTACACTACGCTAGCGACATGAAGAGAAGCCTCCAGCAGGTGTTGGATATGAGCCCGGGCGTGTCGGGAAGGGAATGATCAACAGGAGAGAATCCTGACCGCTCCGGGCTCATGGCGACTGAAACTGTAGTTGCGCTATAATGGTGAGCGATGAAACGCATTCTTATTGTTGATGACGAAGAGATGATTGTCCGCACGGTGAAGGCCTACCTCGATCAGGAGGGGTTCAAGACGTACACGGCCTATGACGGTGAGGAGGCACTGCGTGCGTTCAACGAGAAGGGGCCGGATCTTATCGTGCTCGACCTGATGCTCCCGAAGATGAGTGGGATCGAGGTGACGAAGAAGATCCGCGCCAGTTCAACAGTCCCGATAATAATGCTGACGGCAAAGGCATCTGAGGCGGACCGGGTGGTCGGGCTGGAGCTCGGCGCTGATGACTACGTGGTGAAGCCGTTCAGTCCGCGCGAGCTGGTCGCTCGCGTACGCGCCGTTCTGCGCAGGATCGACGGTGAGACGGGGGCGAGTGATAGGATCGTGAGCGGGAAGCTGGAGATCGATCTGCGCTCGCGCGAAGTGACCGTCGATGGAGAAGCGATCGAGCTGACCCCGACGGAGTTCGATCTCCTGGCCTACCTGGCTCATCACCCCGGGCAGGTGTTCACGCGGTTGCAGCTCCTGCGCGAGGTCCAGGGCTACACCTACGACGCCTTCGCCCGCACGATAGATACGCACGTAAAGAACCTGCGCCACAAGATCGAGAAGGACCCCAAGGATCCGAAGTATATCCTCACCGTTCACGGCGTGGGATATCGATTCACTAGAGAGCGCTAGTATGCTCGGCCGACGCTTACCTTTTGCACTGAAACTGGGGCTGTCGTTCATCGTCGTCATTCTCGTTGCCATCGCCCTCGTGTACTTCATGACGGCGCACACGATCACCTCTCGTTTCGCCGCTTATAACGAGCAGACGCGCGAGCAGACGGCGCATCAGGTGTGTGGCCTTCTTGCCGAGTATCGCCTGCGCACCGGGACGTGGCTCGGTGCTGAGAGACTCCTGTCGATTCAGTATCAGGTGGTGGCCAACGGGCAAGTGATCTTGCGCCGCACCTCGCTCGTCGGCGGGGACTTCTCCCTGGCTGACGAGAATCGCATCGTCGTCGTCTCCACGCAGCAGGACAAGATAGGAGTCCAATTATCCAGGGCAGAGGTCGCCGCTGGATACCCTATTCGTGAGGGTGGAAAGCAGATTGGGACGCTGATCATCGACAATAGCAACTCGCCCCTTCCCCCTGATGAGGTGGAGTTCCTCTCTTCAGCGAAGCGCTCCGCACTCGTCGGTGGAGTGATCGCCACGGGGGTCGCGCTATTCCTTTCGATGATCCTCATCGCGCAGGTGCTGTCGCCCCTGCGCCTGCTGACGCGCGCGACCGAGCGGATCGCTCACGGTGATCTGTCTCACCGCGTTCGAGTGAAGGCACGGGACGAGTTCGGACGCTTGGGAGAGTCGTTCAACAGGATGATCGACAACCTCAGCCGGTCGGAGACTGTGCGAAAGACGATGACGGCTGACATTGCCCATGAGCTGCGCACGCCGGTGACGATAATACAGGGGAATCTGGAGGCGATTCTCGATGGGGTCTATCCGGCGGACACGGAGACCATCGCCCCGATCTACGAGGAGACGCTGCACTTAGGGCGGTTGATCGACGACCTGCGAGACCTCGCCCTCGCTGAGTCGGGGGAACTCCATCCCTCCAAGGAGCCGACGGATGTCGTTGCGCTCGTCAATCAGGTCGTCGACACAGTCAACGCCTCGCTCGATGGTGGACCGCGCGTGCTCGTCTCCGCCCCGGACGAGATCCCCGCTGTAGGGCTGGACCCGATGCGGATCAGGCAGGTGCTGGTCAACCTGCTGAGCAACGCTCTCCGCTATACGCCGGGGGATATGGAGATCCGTGTGGAGCTAGAGGTGTGGAAGAGGATGCTCGTGTTGCGCGTTCTGGACAGGGGACCAGGGATACCGGAGGACGAACTGCCGCATCTGTTCGAGCGTTTCTACCGTGGTGATGAGGCACGTACACGCGCCACCGGAGGGAGCGGCCTTGGACTGGCGATTGCCAAGCAGTGGGTGGAGGCGCACGGGGGGAAGATAACCGCGAGCAACCGCTCAGAGGGGGGAGCCTGTTTCACCATCCTTCTTCCCTTCTCTTGACATGGCCTCTCGCCAGGGTGTAGGATAAAGTTACGATGATCGATGAGAAGTTCTACAACCCCCACGCTGGGGGGCTGTCGTTTGATGAGATGGTGCAGGCGATAGTTGATGGAATGCACGCAGATCCCAAGGCGCGCTACGAGCTTCTTGTGGGAACCGACTCCTCTGTCAGCGGAAATCATGTGGATTATGTTAGCGCCATTGTCGTGCATAAGGTGGGGAAGGGTGGACGTTACTACTGGGCGCGAAAGAGGGAGAAGAAGACTTTCTCCCTTCGGCAGCGCATCTGGCGGGAAGCGTGGCTGTCCTTCGAACTGGCGCAGCGCCTTCTCAAGGGACTGGCCAACTTCTCCCTTCTGACTTTCAACCTGGAGATACACGTAGACATCGGTGAGAACGGCCCGACGAAAGAGATGATCGATGAGGTCGTTGGAATGATCATCGGAAGCGGGTTCGCTGTCCGCATAAAGCCGGAGGCCTACGCCGCCTCTTCCGTCGCCGACAAGTACACCTAGGGGCTGTGCAGCAGGGGATAGGCCTCGTTTCGCCTCATCCCTGTCGCCAGCATCAGGATACGCAGTCCGGCCTTCCCGGAGATCCCTTCCCTCATCAGTAACTCTGCAAGCTGCTGAGCAAGTTCGCGATTGGCACTCTCCTCTGCTACGTCGGCCCCGGCCAAGAGCAGGATACACTCCCCCTTAGCCTCGCCCCGGGTTCGAAGCCTGTCCAGTACCTGCTGAGCTGTGCCGCGGAGGAACTCCTCGTGCACCTTCGTCAGCTCACGGGCAAGGACGACCTCGCGCTCCGGGAGGATCGTGGCGATCGCCTCCAGATCGGAGAACAGGCGGTGCGGTGAGGAGTGGACGATGACCGTACGCGCCTCCCGCGAGATGCTCCTGAGGTACGCCTCTCGCTCCCCACTCTTACGCGGGAGGGCGCCATCGAAGGCGAAATGATCCGCAGGGAGCCCTGATCCGGTCAGCGCAGCGATGAGGGCGGTGGGGCCGGGTATCGGAACGACCGGAATTCCACGCTCCAGCGCTTCCCGGACGAGTGGGTAACCGGGATCGCTTATCAATGGGGTTCCGGCATCGCTCACCAGCGCCAGGTTCTTCCCCTGTTCGAGGAGCCGCAGCAGATGAGGGGTCCTCTCACGCTCCACTCCCTGGTAGTAGCTCTCCGCAAACCGGGTTGATATATTGTAGCGATCGAGGATGCGGTTCGTATTTCGTGTGTCCTCAGCGACAATCTGATCGACGGTGCGCAGCGTCTCTATCGCGCGCAGGGTGATATCGGAGAGATTTCCGATCGGTGTTGAGACTACATAGAGAGTACCTGCCACGGATCGTCACCTCCAGCGGGTAGAGCATGTGTGGTGCGCTTCAGCCGCTAGGGAACCGGGTCGAAACCACCGGGGTGGAACTGGTTGCAGCGCAACACCCGGCGGATTGCCAGGTATCCCCCTTTGATGGCGCCGTACTTGGTGATCGCTTCCTTGCCATATTGGGAACAAGTCGGATAGAAACGGCAGCGCGGCGGGAACAGGGGAGAGATGAACCGCTGATATATTGTGATCGCGCCCACGAGTATCTTCTTTACCATGCCTGCAGTATAACACCACGCCTCCCTCTTGACAATTAGCAGTCGATGTGCTATACTGCTAATGGCAGTCAAGGAGTTGAACTGCTAATAATAAAACAAAGGGAGGTAATGACTATGGCAACTAGACTTCCAAGTGTGTGGACGGAGCCATTGCTCCTCGGGACAGGGCTATCAAGAGTCTTCGATGACTTCTTCAAGGACTTCAGCAATGTCGGGTTGGACGTCGCCCCGAGCTTCGGGCGCAGCGATATCTACGAGAAGGACAACAAGCTGGTCATCGAGACCGAGCTTCCTGGTGCAAAGAAGGAAGACGTTTCGATCAAGGTCGAAAAGGATACCCTCTCCATCTCGGGTGAGATGAAGCGCAACGAAGAGGTGAAGGAAGAGAATTACTTCCGGATGGGGCGGCGGTACGGAAGCTTCCAGCGGACGTTCCCGCTTCCCGCTGACATTGCTGACAAGAAATCGATCGAAGCCACGTTCAAGGATGGTATCCTGAAGGTGACCATTCCTCTCAAGGAATCGATCAAGGAGAAAGAACAGCCGATCGAGATCAAGGTCAAGTAGTTGTCAGGTAACGGCCATTCACGGCCTCGGCTCCGCCGGGGCCGTTTTTCCTTTCTTGTGACGCATGACTCTTTTCTTGTCTCAGTGCCCTTTGGACTTGCTAGCTTCGATAACGATGCGTGATCGGCACTCTCCTCCCGATCCCGAATGCCTTTGGTGATACCTTGATCACTGGGGGGAGCTGCCCGCGTTTGTACTCGCTTCTGTAGTAGCGGGAGAGCACATCGGCGACTGTCAACTTTGGGAACCCGTGCGCGATCAGGTCATCGCGCGACGCGTTCTCCTCGATCAGCTCCTTCAAGATGGCGTCGAGGATTTCATACGGAGGCAGGTCATCCTCATCCTTCTGATCCGGTCTCAGTTCCGCGGTCGGCGGTTTGTCGATGATCCGCTGCGGTATTATGCTGTCCATCCCCCGTGCCATCTCCCACACCTGCGTCTTGTACAGATCGGCGATCGGCGCGAGCGCACCGACCGTGTCTCCGTACAATGTGTTGTACCCCACAGCAACCTCTGATTTGTTCCCAGTGGTCAGGATCAGCGCATTCTTCTGATTGGCCAGCGCCATGAGGAGCATTCCGCGGATCCGAGCTTGCAGGTTCTCAGCGGCGAGCCCTGAGACTCCCCCTTCGATGGCTGCTTGAGAAGCGGCCACGAGATCAGCTATCGGCACATCGACCAGTTTGATCGCGAGGTTCTTGGCCAGTTGATGCGCGTCATCGCGGCTCTCCTCAGAGCTGATCGCGCTCGGCAGGAAGACGCCGCTCACCGCATCGCTTCCCAATGCTTCCACGGCGAGGGCGGCAACGAGCGCGGAATCGATCCCGCCGGAGATCCCGATGATCACCTGTGAGAAGCCGTTCTTCCTCAGGTAGTCCCTGATTCCAAGGACGATCGCCCCTCGCGCCGCTGCGATCGCGTCCTGCTGCTTAGGCTCGATGGCCTCAGCTCGATCCGTGTCCATGATGAACAGCCCTTCGACGAAGTACGGCGCCTGATAGAGGAGGTCGCCGCTGGGTGAGGTGACGAAACTGCCGCCATCGAAAATAACACCGTCTTGCCCACCGACGAGGTTCGCGTAGAAGAGACTGATCCCGTTCTCACGCGCTCGACGGGAGGCGAGCGCGTGCCTTATCTCCCCCTTACCGATGAAAAAGGGGGATGCCGATATATTGATGATCCACTCCGCTCCCAGGCTGGCCTGAGCGTCGGTCGGTCCATCGTCGGCCCATAGATCCTCGCACACGTTGATCCCAATTGACTTGCCGCGAAATGTGAACACCTGCGCACCTGGCCCCGGGGTGAAGTACCTCTTCTCGCTGTACACATCGAATGTCGGCAGATTCAGCTTGGGGATGCTCGCGACGAGCGACCCATCCGCGAAGAACAGGGCACAGTTGAACAGGTCTGTTCCCGCCCCATCTGAGACCGAGGATGGATCGGAGGTGTTCCCTCCGTCATGGTGACGCTTGGACGTGATGCCGCCGACGATCACCCCGATTCCATCGGATGCCTTGCGAATCTCCTCCTGTGCCTCCTGCATCCTGTCGACGAAACCGCTCTGCCAGAACAGGTCGAGTGGGGAATATCCACAGACAGCTAACTCCGGGAAGACGACAAGATCGCACTTCGACCTCCTCGCCCGCTCGATGTAGGACAGGATGAGGCTTAGGTTATCGTCGATCGCTCCGACTGTCGGATCGATCTGTGCAAGTGCCAGGCGCATGAAGGTGATTATAGGCCAGCGCTTCGCCTCGCACCACCGGGAGTTGGGGATAGGTCACTGATAAATCTGTTCAGTACTTCCATCTCGGTCCTATCCAGGCGGGCGATTCCACCCGGTTTTAGATTGCCGAGCGCCACCGGGCCGAGCGAGACGCGCCGCAGGCGGACAACCTCTAACCTGAAGTGCGCGAACAGCCGCTTCACCTCGTGCTTCCGCCCTTCAGCGATGGTGATTACAGCGTGAGGCGGCCGCCCCGACGTCTCCGCTCTGATCACGCGCAGCAGTTGGTTGTCGTCCCTAATTCCCCGTTTCATCTCCGCGTAGATCTTTCGCGCCTCCTGTGCGTTTGGAAAGCGGGCGAGCCAGACGTGGTACACCTTGCGCACGCTGTAGCTTGGGTGGGTCAGGCGCTGTACGATTCCTCCGTCGTTTGTGATCAGCACCAGGCCTTCGGCGTCTTGATCGAGCCTCCCCGCCCACGTGTAGCCGATGAAGCCTTCGCTTCGCAGGATGCGCCCGAGCGTGTTGCCGCAGTGGGGATCATCGTGACTACACAGGACCCCCGCCTGCTTGTTGTGACGGTAGACGCGCGGCTGTGGCGCCTCAAGAGATAGCGGTTGCCCGCGCAGGTGGAGTGATGACACGCTCCCTTGAAGCACCGGTGCAAACGGGTCGCGTATCGTCACTTTGTTCACGTCCACCTCGCCCCTGGCGATGAGATCCTGCGCCTTGCGCCTGGACACGCCGCTTCTTTCCTGCACGATCCGCCACAGCTTCGTCTCTACAGCTTTGTTGTTCATCGTGCCTATGAGATAACGCAAATGGGGCAAAAGATCAACACGCGCTGCATGCGTGTTTTATTTTCGCTGTGCGTTGTGCATAATGAGAGCATGAGAGATGGCGAGGAAGCGAGGACTATATCGATCGAAGAGCTCCCCCTGGGTGATCGGCGGCTGCGTCAGTTCGTGGCCGTTCCGTGGCATATCAACAGGGGTGATCCAAACTGGGCCCCTCCGCTGCGCGCGGATATGCTGGGAAACCGCCTGCTGCGGATCACCGGACTCCTCACCCCATCGCACCCTTATCATCGTAGCGCTGAGGTGACCCACTTCATCGCGCGTGATGGCGACAGGCTCATGGGGAGAATATCGGCGGCGGTGAACCATCGCTTCAACGAGTACTACAGTGCGAGAATCGGCTTCTTTGGGTTCTTCGACACGGTTGAGGACTATGATGTTGCCCGCGCTCTTCTTGACAGCGCACGTGAGTGGCTCGAAGGGAAGGGGATGGAGATCATGCGCGGCCCAGGGGGATACTCTACTGCGACGCACGAATCGCAACAGGCGGTCCTGGTGGATGGGTTCGATACGCCGCCGACCGTGGAGCTAACGCACAACCCTCCCTACTACGGTGAGTTCCTCGAGAGGTATGGGCTCTCCAAGGCGAAGGACTACTACGCCTACATCATCGATATCAGCGATGAGCCAGACGAGCGTCTGCAGAGGATTGCCGATGGCGTGCGGGCGCGCAGGGGGATTGAGACGAGGATGATCGATCTGTCCAAGACGCGTTCCGAGGTGGACAAGATCGTGAAGATCTACAACGAAGCCTGGGCGGACAACTGGGGCTTCCTCCCCCTCACCGACTCGGAGGCAGCGGCGATGGCCGCCAGTTTGAAGCTCGTCGCCGACCCCGGGCTGCTGCGCTTCGCCTACGTCGAGGGCGAGCTAGCTGCGGTCCTGGGAGCGCTTCCCGACCCGAATGTCCCGTTCCGCCCGCGCTGGAACAGGTGGCGTGATGCAGATGCCGTGCGTATTGCGCGCTTGCTGCGCACGCGCCGGCGCATTCCGCGCATGCGGCTCATGTTCTTTGGGATCCGCCCGCAGTTTCGCAGGCTTGGGGTCGATGCTGTTCTCTTCCACGAGGTGCTTGGCTACGCCTTGAAGCGCGGCTACAAGACATGTGAGCCATCGATGCTCCTTGAGGACAACGACCTCATCCTGCGCGCATCGGAGTTCATGGGGGGGCGTCGCTACAAGACGTGGCGCATCTACGAGATGCCGATCAAGAGGAAATGACTTGCGCGATGCGAAGCATCCTCTTATAGTCGACTGGAGAACAGAGCGAAGTGATAAGGAGGATCCGTGAACGATGCCATCACGCAGCTGATAGAGCTGCAAGAGGTTGATCACATGCGGGGCGATCTCGCCTCGCGTGTCAAGGGCCTGGAGGCGCAGAAGGAGCAACTGCGACACAAGGCCCAATTGGAGAGATCGACCGTGGACAAACTGCAAGAACACGTAGAGACACTGAAGCACAACAGCCGCATGATGAACCTGGAAGTGGACAAGCTCGACGATCAGATCCGCGAGTATCAGAACCAGCTGGACAACGGCATCATTAGCTTCAAAGAGATGGAAGCCCTGCGCACGAAGATCGGCAATCAGAAGGCTCGCATTGGGGAGATGGAGGATGAAGCACTGCACCTGATGGACGAGATCGAGGAGACCACGCAGCGGCACGCGCGCGAAGTGGAGAAGCTCGCCGCCTACGAGGTAGATCTTGAGTCAGAGATCGGGAAGATCGATGAGCACATTGGTCAACTGCAGCAGGAGATCAAGGAGTGGGAGAAGAAGCGTGAGGATATCGTCGCTGCCCTTCCCCGCCATGTGATACAACAGTATGAGCATCTGCACGCGAGGTTCGCCGACCCTGTCGTTCCGATAGAGAACGGAACATGCGCTGGGTGCAAGCTCACGGTGAGCGGGACTACGATCGAGCGCGCGCGCGACGGCATGGAGATCGTGACGTGCGAGAACTGCTCGCGCATCCTTTATGCTCAGTAAAACGTGAAACGCCCTCTTCTCTGGCTGGGCCTGTTGATGGCCACATTCTCGCTGGCAGCTGAGGCCCTGCCCTTGCCCATCGGGGCACTCAATGACTATGGAAATGTGCTCGATCGCCACGGGCGAGAGAGAATCAACGCTCTCATATCAGCGGCCAAGGCGCGTTACGGAATCGACATCACCATCCTCGCCTCCTGGGACAACCCCTACGACACCATCGATCGGTACGCCTATGCGATACTCGATGAATGGGGGCTCGCGAAGGGGAATACGATCCTTGCCGTATTTCTCAAAGGAGGAAAGGACTGGCAGGTAAAGATCCTGGGAGGGGATGAGGTGGCTCGTTCCCACCCGGGGTTGCCCGCCCAGCTGGAGGAAGGGATAAGCGATCTGGTAGTGCACCGACGCATTGAAGAGGCGATGGTAGCGCTGTTCTCGGTGCTGGATGGGAAGATCCATGCGCCCCCAACACAAGGAGCGACGACGAAGAACGATTCGAACAGAGTCCTCCTCGTGGCCCTGACAGTACTCGGTGT
>JAGGSM010000104.1 GCA_021159105.1 Candidatus Bipolaricaulota bacterium | reverse complement strand
CACCATCGTCGCCAGGTCGTACCCCTTGTGTCCACCCATCGTCTCCCCGATCCCGCCGAGGGGGACGAACGCGTTCTCCTTCTTCTTCAGTCCCGCCAGGATGGCCACGGTATCCGTCGCTGTCTCCCCGTTGCGATCGATGACCCAGCCGGCTGGGGTCGGCTTCTCCGCGCGCTCCAGCACTTCGATCTTTCCCCGTTGGGTGATCGACGTCGCCGCATCGTACAGGAAAGGGAACTCCTCGTCGCTCGGCGCGCCAAAGGCGATTGGGTTCGTCCCCAAGAGTGGGTCAACGCCGAACGTGGGCGCCATCGAGGGGCGGGCGTTGGTGAAGGCCATTCCGATCATCCCCTGCTCAACCGCCATCAGTGGGTAGTAGCCATCGATCCCGAAGTGCGTCGACTCGCGGACCGCCGCCGAGCCCATCCCGTACTTCCGCGCCTTCTCGATCGCCATCTCCATCGCCCGCACGGAGATGACGTGCCCCATCCCGTTGTGACCGTCGATCAGCACCGTCGTCTCTGTCTCCTTGACCACCTCAAACTCGGTTGTCACCGAGAGGATCCCCTGCTTGACACGGTCGTAGTACATCTTCAGCCGGCCGACCCCGTGTGACTCGATCCCCCGCAGGTCGGAGGTGATCAGGACCTGCGCGCAGGTCTTCGCCTCATCGCGCGGCACGCCGAGGCCGCTGAACACATCGATCATGAAACTGTGAATCGTCTCTACTGGTACCCGAACTGTCTTGTCAGCCATGCTGCCTCCCTTAAGATACTCAATTTAGATCAGCATCGAGGTCGCTTAGCTCGGCGATGCTGTTGATGATGTGATTTGGGTGTACATCGGAATGATCGAGGTCGGAGCGGGAGGTGACACCGGAGAGGGTAAGGATGCCAATGATCCCTCCATCCCTCGCCATGCGCATGTCCGTCTCCAAGCGATCACCGACCATGGCGCACTCCCCACGTGGAACCCCCAGCCGCTCGATAGCGACCGAAATGATCACCGGAGATGGCTTTCCCACCACTATCTCCACCTTCTTCCCGGTCGTTGCCTCCAGGGCGGCGATCACCCCAGCAGCATCGGGGATCTCCCCTCCCTCGACTGGGCAGGTGCGGTCCGGATTGGTCGCCACGAAGTGCGCCCCACGCTTTATCGCCTGGAATCCGATGTTCAACTTCTCGTAGGTAAACGTTCGATCGAAGGCGGCGATCACGTACTCGATCGTCTCTGGATCGTCGCACAGGGATAAGCCGGACCCCTCAAGCTCAGCGAGGAGGGGTGGCTCGCCGATCGCGTACACGCGCGCGCCAGGTGCACGTTCGGCGAGATAGCGGGCAAGCACGTATGACGAGTTGATCACATCGTCCTCGCTCGCATCCACTCCAAGGTTCGTTAACTTCTCCGCATAATCGGCGCGCGAATAGAGTGGCTTGTTCGTGAGAAAGACGATCCTTCTGCCGCGCGAGCGCAGCGTGGCAATCACACCCGCCGCCCCATCGATCAGATGATCGCTCAAGTAGACAGTTCCATCGAGGTCTAGCAGATATCCACTTAGCATGCTCACTTCTCCGATTGCATCGCGATTCCCTCGGCGAAGCTCTTGCGGAAGGCTATCAACACAACGAGAGGAGGAAGCATGGCGATGATCGTTCCGGCCATGATCACGTTCCATTCCGGAGCTATCTGTTCACTCGCCAGAAGCATCTTCAGTCCGATCTGAACGACGCGCATGTCCGCGGTTGTCGTTACGATCAACGGCCAGAGGTACTGGCTCCAGATGAAGATAAACTCGATTACGAACAGTGCGGCGATATTCGTCTTGGAGATCGGGACGAGTATCTGCAAGAAATAGCGCATCGGGGTAGTCCCATCCACCCGCGCTGCATCGGACAGATCGCGTGGCACGGTCATGAAGAACTGGCGGAACAAAAGGATGCCGGTTGTGCTTGCGAAGAACGGGAACATGAGCGCGTAGTAGGAATTGATCCAGTGAAACGACGCCATCAGGTGATAGGTGGGCAGGATTCGGACTGGGAGCGGGAGCATCTGCGTAACCATGGTCATCGGGAAGAGGATGGAGCGTCCACGGAAGCGAAAGTGGGTATAGGCAAACGCCGCCAGCAAAGCCAGAACGATCTTGACGAACGAGACTACCACTGATATGACCGTGCTGTTGAAAAACAGGCGGCCGAAGTTGACACGCTCCCACGCCTGCGTGATGTTCGTCCAGAGTTGATTGCCTGGAATGAGGCGAGGCGGATACGAGTATGCCTGTTGAAAGGTCAATGTACTCGTGATGAGGGCGTAGATCACTGGGAAAGCAATCACTGCCACCAAGAGGATGAGCAGAATGTGAATCATGATCTTGCTTCTTGTTCTTGTTACCAATGTTCACCTCACCTGGAGTAGATTGCTTTTCTTGTGGCCACTCGAAGCTGGATGACCGCAGCAATGGAGATAACGACGAAAATGATGAACGACTGCGCAGAGGCCGATCCAGAGTTCATGTGGATGAACCCATCGCGATACAGCTTGTAGACGAGGATATTCGTCGCGTCCCCTGGCCCGCCTCGCGTCATGATGTCGATCAACCCGAACACCTGGAAGAAGGAGTAAAGCATGTTCACAAACAGGAGGAAGGTCGTTGTCGGGGAGAGCATGGGAAAGGTTATCTTCCAGAACGTCCTCCAACCGGTGGCACCATCGACCCGTGCCGCCTCCAACAGCTCACCAGGCACGTTCTGCAGCCCAGCCAGGAAGAAGACGATGTTGTACCCCAACATCTTCCAGGTCGCTGCCGCAGATACTACAAGCAGCGCTAGTTTCCCGTTCGTCATCCAATTGAGCACGTAGCCTCCGAACAGCTTAGCGACAATGTAGGGAACGATCCCCGTCGCCGGGGCGAACATCAAAGCCCATATCGTTCCCGCCACCGCAGGGGAGAGCGCGTACGTCCAGATAAGGGCGATCTGATAGAAGCCCCTGCCACGAATCTTCTGGTTCAACAGATGCGCAATGGCAAGCGACATCGATAGGCCTATCATGATTACGAATCCCGAGAATATCAGCGTAGTTACTATGCTCTTGTGATAATCTGACGAGGCGAACAAGCGCATGTAGTTGCGCAGGCCAACGAATATCGTCTTCGTCCCAAACGGGTTCGTCGTGAAGAAAGACTCTTGCACGCTCTGGATGAATGGTACTATCAAGAAGATAATGATAATCGCTGCCGAGGGCAGAATTAGAAGGTAGGGAAGAAAACGATGCCCGGGAAATCTATCTTCCTGCATGAACTTTCTCCTTGGTTGGCATATGTAAACTGTGCGGAGGCGGCACTGCGCTCGCCTCCGCACACTCTTTTCTCTGTTAGCTATTCAGTTCCGCGTAATCCTTCAAGAGCTGATTGGCTTTTTGTGCTGCTTCGTCCAAAGCCTGCTTAGGAGTTAGTACTCCTGAAACAGCCTTCTCTATGGCTGATCGTTCGATCTCACGGATCTCGACGAACGGCCCGAGGCGGACACCCTTGACAGCGGCGGTGTCGCGTCGCCCAGAGAGGATCTGCAAGAAAGCGGTCAGGAAGTTCTGATCCTTGCTGAACCAACCCTCATCCAGGAGCGCCTTCACCGCAGAGTTGACCGTCGGGAAGTAGCCCGTACCCTTGTGCCACTGGATGGCAACGTCGGTGTCGCCCAGGTACTTCAGGAACTCCCATACGGCCTTCAGCTCCTTGGTGCTCTGTCCCTTGCGCACCCACAGGCTTCCGCCGCCGATGACCGAATCGCCCATCGGGTATCCTTCGAAGCGAGGGAGGAAGCTTGTGCCGACCGCGAACTGGGATCCCTTCTCGATCCCTGCCAGGGACGAAGTCGACTGCAGGAGCATCGCCAGTTGTCCGGACTTGAAAGCCGTGTTTGCGGAGTACTCTGGACCGCCGTAGAGGAAGATCCCCTCCTTGGCTAGCTTGGTCCACGTGTCCACGACCATCGTCCCAAAGTCGCCGTTGAACAGGACTTCCGTCGCCAGACCGCTGCGACCGTTGTCGTTGTTGGCAAACAGCTGGTTGTGGCTGGTGAACATCTGCTCGAGTATCCAGCCTGGCCAACCGAAGGAGAGGACGTTGGTCACGCCGCTATCGCGAAGTTTCTGTCCGTACTCCTCTACCTCTTTCCACGTTGTCGGCGGCTTGTTCGGGTCCAGGCCGGCCTTGGCAAACAGGTCCTTGTTGTAGTAGAGCATCGCTGTGGAAGAGTTGAACGGCATCGACCACAGGTTGCCATCCTTGGAATAGTAGTTGCGGATCGGGATGATGTACTTGGCCCAATCCCACGTCTCTCCCACCATCCCCGGCACTTTGTACACAGGGACTATCGCGCCGCTGCCGAGCATCGTCTGTGTTCCCACTTCGTAGACCTGAACCAGGTTCGGGGCTGTTCCCGTCTTGTACGAAGCGATGAATTTCGTCAGTGTCTCCGCGTAGCTTCCGGTGAACATGGCCGTTAGCTCGATGTCGGGGTGAGTTGCATTGAATTGATCGACGATAGCATTGACAACATCAAGCCTCGATCCACTCATTGCATGCCACCACGTAATCTGCGTCTTCTCCGCGAATGCGAACGAAGACAGAACAAGTACCGCCAGTAGAGCAACTGCTAGAACACGTTTCACGTTGTTCCCTCCTTTCTTGTCACTTGACCTATAACACTACTGCTCCCTTCGCCTCGGCTGCTCTCTATCACCCCCTTGGGCAGATCCTGTTGCCCTTTCGATGTGTTTTGCTATTTTGCGTATACGATTATAGGCAGATGCGTTCCCCTTGACAACTGTTTTCCACTCTCATCTGAAGGAGTCAACTCGTTGCCGGCCAACAGCGGATCGATCATTCTTTCGCGAGGACGCGCGCAGCGACATCGACGAAATCGGTGAACAGGCCATCGACGTTGTAGGTGAAGTAGAACTGCTCCATCTCTTGCTCCAAGCTGGAGTACTTGGACGGAAGTTCATCGCGCCGGAAAACGTAGGGATGAACGAGGAGGCCGCGATCGTGTGCCCAGTTAACGAACGCCGGGTTCTTTTCGATGATCGTCTTCGATGGCCCGATCCCATCGGCGTAGGTAGCGATCTGATCGAGGCCGCTCTTCGTCCACATCCCGGCAAACGACCAATTGGCGCTGATAAGCTGAACGAGCGGGAGCTTCGTCCCCAGATCGCGCAGCTTCTTAAGCGACGTCTGTTCGAAGGACTGAACAAAGATCTTCGCGCCGGGCTTCGTGTAGCCGTACTCGTCGAGGATGTCCAGAAGAGCCTGTTCCATCGGGAGCCCCTGCGAGTCGTGCCAAGCTGGTCGCTTCAGCTCCGGATAGATCCCAACGTTTCGTCCTGTGCTCTTGTTCAACCCTTGAACAAGCTCGATCATCTCAGCGAAGCTGGGGACACAGAATCTCGACTTGCCGACCGGAAAGCGGTCGGGAAAATAGGGGGCGCCGTTTGGCCTGCAGCGCTCATGCACGGAAAGTGTCTTGATCTCCGCAAGTGTGAAGTCAGCGGCGTACCAGTGTCCATCGGATCGATGCCTCTCAGGGAAGATCTGTTCCACGTTCGTCGTCGGATCGAGGTAGATGTCGTGCAGGCAGATGAATCGCGCATCCTTTGTCATCACCAGATCCGGCTCCAGGTAGTCGGCTCCCAACGCATAACCGAACGCGTATCCGGCCAGGGTGTGTTCAGGGACGTATCCCGCGGCCCCACGATGCCCTATGATGATCTTTCCTTGCGCTGCAGCCAGCACACTGATCATGAGCACCATCCCTATGGCGAGGAGTATTCGTCGCTTCATTGCTCCTTCTCCACCAGCTCATCCATAAGTGTGATCAGTTCCTCCTCGCGCCCATGGGGCACAAGAGCAGCCGCGGCGTAGCCGTGGCAGGCGTCGATCGTGCCATCGACCTTGAGTGCCGCCTCGGGAAGGAGCCAATCGAGGCCAGGCATCTCCTCATCGATGATCTTTTGCCCAAGCGGGGTTGGAACACGCATCGACACCTTGGCCAAGTCCCACTCGAACGTCCCCAGTCCCGGGATCTCAGTCGGCATGTCCTGGAATCCGGCGATGTACTTGGTAGGATCCATGAACTCCTCATCGCGAATGTCCATGCAGAACTCGCCGATGATCTTCACCCCCATCGGCGAGAATCCATCCCCGACGATGAACCACTGATTGTGGGCTGTTACGTGCAGGTTACCACTCTTCAGTCGGGCGAGTTGCACGGCGAAGCGCTCTTCCTTGAGCGCGCTCAGCTCCGCCAGCTTCTCCTCGTACTCCCCGCCCGTCCCTTCGAAGCAGGCGCGGATGCCGATCTCCGGACCTCCAACCGTGTACCCGGCCGCGCCGAGGACGGTGAGGGACTTGGAGAATGGGGTCAGAGGAATCTCGCCGCCAAATTTGGTGAGGACGTACTCTTCCTTGTTGCTTTCTTTCGAAATGATCTTAATGTCTCCCCGTTTCACGGCATCCAACAGCGCTTCTCGATTGTAAGCTATGAGCTTGCCGCCACGATCGTGCGAATCGCCGATCGCCCCGATAACTCCCAGGTAGCGCAGGTCGATGTTCTTCTCATCGAGCACGGTGGCAAAGATCGTAGCTGCCGTGGCAGCGGAGATCTCGTCCTCCCCGGACAGGCCGAAGCGCTCGGTGGACAGGTTCAATACCTTCTTAGATGTAGACTCCTCCGCCGGGTGGTGATCAAGGATGAGGGTGAACGAGCGGTCACGGTTCAGCTCGCAGATCACCGGGGCCGCCCTTCCCGCAAGGTCCGTATACACCACCGGATGACCAGCGGCGCGGTCGTGGATCCGCTCCACGATCGGGGGGTGGATCCGCTCGAGTGCGATCCGCTCCACGTTGAATCCGTCGCGAGTGAGGGCCGTCTCCAGGATCCCCCCCGCGGTTAAACCGTCGGCATCGTTGTGGTGCACCAGCGTCACCTCGCGCCCAGCAGCGCGCAGTTTGGCGATTCCATCCTTCAATGCCTCGATGTATGACTCCTTACTCATTTCACTGCTCCTTTGCTCCCTTGGACTTAAGCTCCAAGATATCGATCACTGAATTGAAAACGAAACTGGGAGAGACTCCGAGAGAACGCAACTTTTCCTCGCTCATCGCCCCCGAACGCACGAAGATCGTGGTCATGTCCATCCCTTGCCCGGCGAGCATGTCGGTATCCATGTCACCGACGATGGCACATTCACTTCCAGAGAGCCCCAGCCTGCTGAGGGCAATCTTCACGATATAGGGAGAAGGCTTACCGATGATCGCGTCCGGCTGGCGATCAACCATGTAGGAGAGGGCTCCGATCACCGCGCCTGTCCCCGGGATAACCCCGTCTTTGGCAGGAAAGATGCGATCGGGGTTGGTGGCGACGAACTTTGCTCCCGCGTGGTAGAGGGCGCGCAGCGCACCGGTGATCCGCTCTCCGTTCTCTGGAGTGATCTGACCCTTGCCGTTGAACGCCGAACCGACCACCGCGTATTCAGCCACGAGCGGATCGTCGACCAGCTCCAATCCGGCCAGTTCCAGCTCGCGCTTGAGGCCGGGTGCGCCGACCATGTACACCTTCGCCCCGGGCTTTTCGTTCGCCACGTAGCGGGCAGTAGCATAGGTAGAGAGCACGAGGTCGTCCGCGGTCACTGGGATCCCGATGCGAGTGAACTTGGCGATGTACTCCTCGCGCGACTTGGTGGAGTTGTTGGAGATGAAGATCACCTTCTTCCCACCGCGGCGCAGCCGCTCGATCGCCTCGGGGGAGCGAGGGATGATCTCCTCGCCGCGCACGAGGACGCCGTCCACATCGAACACGAATCCCTTGCACTTGTTCAACGGATGCTCTGGTGGGTAAGCCTGCTGTGCTGCATCCGGATAGTAATTGCTCATTTCTTCAGCTCCCTAGAAGTAATTGACGGTGATTCCGCCGTCGACGACCAGGTTCGCTCCGTTCACCCACGTTGATTCATCGGAGGCAAGGTAGATCCCGGCGTAGACGATGTCGCTCGCCTTTCCGAACCGCCCCATCGGGATGCGGTTCAGCCGCAGCGCCCGTTTGGCCGGATCGGCGAGGAGTTCATCGAGGAGGGGGGTGAGTATCGGTCCCGGCGAGATGGCGTTGGTGCGCACTCCCTTGGGGCCGAACTGGACAGCAAGCGAGTGCGTGAGGGCGAGGACCGCCCCCTTGCTTGCGGTGTAGGCGTCCTGGGGGATGGTGCAGCCGACGAGGGAGACGAAGGACGCGATATTGACCACCGATCCACCGCCGGCGCGCAGCAGCGCTGGGATGCCGTACTGGCAGCAGTGAGCGACCCCTTTTGCGTTGATGTTCAATACTCGTTCCCACACCTCATCGGTCATATCTGTGACCGACTCGTCCTCATCAGGCATCACACCAGCGTTGTTGTACAGGACGTCTATCTTTCCGAACTCCTTCTCTCCCAGCTCGATCGCACGCTTGACGTCGCTCGCGCTGGCGACATCGCCGGGGACGGCGATCGCCTCTCCCCCCGCCTGTTGCACCAACTTGACCGTCTCTTCCACCGCTTCTGGGCGGTAGTCATTGGCGATAATCTTCGCTCCCTCTTTCGCGAACATGAGAGCTGCCTCGCGTCCCATTCCGCCGCCGGCCCCACTTATGAATGCTACCTTATCTGCTAGTCTCATCTCATCCTCCTGGTTATCGATTGCTTGTGTTTGGAATCACTAGATGGTCTATCCAGTTGCGCATCTCCTGCTGCCTGATGACGGGATCGATTATGTCGTCTCCCACCTTAAGCTCCGCCCGTAATTCCTTTGAGGACGGATTCTCGTACAGGGCGAGCATCTTTGCCGCGTACGCCGCGACTTGATCTGTTGTAGCGAAGAACCCCTCCCTCACGAGTGGTTCATCACGTGCGGCGATCAAGCGCGCCATCTCGTACAGGTTATACTCCGGGTGGTACTGCGTCGCCCAGAACACGCCTTTTCCATGCTTCACCTCGACTGCCTGCACGTGGGTGTGTTCGTTCGTAGCGAGGAGCGTCGCTCCAGATGGGAGCTTCGTCACCTCATCGAGGTGCATGATGAACCCGTCGTAGCGATCGGGCTTTCCCTGCAGCAGTAGCGACTTCTTACCCTCTTGCGTTTGCGTGATGCCGCGGGCGATCCCCCACTCGCGCCCCTTGGGGTTTGCTCTTACCTCTCCGCCAGCAGCGACGACCGCCATCTGGATCGCCCAGCAGCTCCCGTAGCTGGGGACTCCGATGTCATAGATTCTCTTAGCTAGCGCGATCTGCCGCGCCACCCGAGGATCATCCGTGTGGTAGATCGTAAGGTCGGACCCCGTCCAGATGAACCCGTCGTACGCGGAGATCTCGTCATCGCTCAACAAGGGCAGATCGACGTCAGCGACAAAGGCGATGTCCACCTTTGCGCGGGGAACGTAGGTGGAGAGGAAGTCGCGGTACATGTCGTGCGGGTGCCCGACGTTTGACCGATCGAACTTCTCCCTGCTCTCCTTGGGGTATGCGTTTAGGATACAGATCGATAGAGCCTTATCAACAACCATGTTATCTCCTTCAGCCTTTTCTTTCTTTCATCTTCTCCGCCACCCAGCCGATCCCCAACGATTCAAGCGTTGCTCGTGTGGGGTAGCCCGTGGCACTGTCCCACCCGCACATGGCGTAGTAGGCCTCACGCGCCTGTGCCCAACGTTCCCGATCTACCCGGTAGCCATCGCTTGGACCGCCGGAAAGTGGAACGTCGAAGAACTTCTCGGGGAGGGTGTCGAACTCGCGGCCGATCCCCTCGCGGGCGTTGAACGCGCGCAGCATGTTCAGTCTGCGCGCGCCGACCTGCATCAGCTCGTACAGACTGACGTCCCAACCGGTGACCGCACGGACCACTTCTACCAGATCGTTCGGCCCATACAGCTGCCAACTCGCTGGTCCGAAGACGAACTGGCAGACGTTGAGTGAGTCCATCAGGCTGTAGAAGTGCTCGGTGACGATGGCGTAGTGTACCATCTCCGCGTTCAGGGTCAACGGTGGCTGCGGATCGAAGAGGCCAAGCTGCGCCATGCGCTCCGGCGCTCCGGCGTAGGCACCGTCGTGTTCGTGCGATTGGTGGTCGGCGCCGAACGGGTTGACCGCATAGATCAACCCGACGGTCGGCTTAACCTGCGGCATGTGTGCCGGTGCTTCCTGGTTCTTAGAGGTTGTCAAGTAACGCTCCGAGCCTCTACCGATCGCTCTTGCCGCCCGTGCCGAGCCGTTCGCCAGCACGCCGCCGAACCCCTCTCGCTTGGCGATCAGTTTTACCATCTGCAGCATCGCCTCGGCGTTTCCGAAGGTAAGATCGATCCCGCCCGTGTCTTCTTTGGTGATGATCCCGTTCTCGTAGCACTCCATCGCCCAGGCGATCGTCCCGCCGCAGGAGATAGTGTCAATCCCGTAGGCGTTGCACAGCGCGTTTGCTCGCGCGACAGCCGCAAGGTCGTCCACCTCGCAGTAGCTTCCAAGCGCAGCGAGCGTCTCGTACTCTGGGCCGCCGTAGCGCGGATCGACCGGGAACGGGCCATCATCAACCTCGACGATCCGCTTGCAGCGTACCGCACACGCATAACAGGTTCCACGCCCTAACTGGTCCTGTCTTTCATCCTTAGCCCCGCGCAGTATGGTATCGTACATCGTCTTCCCGTCGAGCTTCTCGTGCCCAGAAAAGACGCCACGCGTGTAGTTGTGGGTGGGCAGCCCCCCCTGGGCGTTCTGTGAGCTGACGATCCCCGCTGTGCCGTACTTTCCGAGGTCAGCCACTCCAGATTCCGGGAGGGCCTTTGCCCCTCGTCGCGCAAGATCGCGCAACCCATCAGGATCGGCCAGGTGAAGCTCGTTATCGCCACGAACGACGACCGCGCGCAGGTTCTTCGAGCCCAGCACCGCGCCCATTCCCGTACGCCCGTTGATGTGATTCCCGCTGCTGACAAGACCGGAGAAGAGGACTCCCCTCTCCCCTGCTGGGCCGCACTGGAGGACCTGGATTTCCTTGCCGTGCTCCTGGCGCAGCATTTCTTCTACATCCGCGGTTGTCTTTCCCCACAGCTTCGCGGCATCGCGCAGCTGCGCCTGTCCGTTTTCGATCAATAGGTACGTTGGCTCGCTAGCGCGGCCATGAATGACGATCGCGTCGTAGCCGGCGAACTTCATCTGCGCGGGGAAGAACCCGCCGGACTGAGAATCACCGATGGCCCCGGTAAGCGGCGACTTGGCGCTAACAGTCAGCCGGCTCTGGCCCGATATCGGTGCTCCTGTGATCACGCTGAGGGAGAGGACGAGCACGTTCTCCGGTGCGAGCGGATCGACCCCTGCACGCATCTCGCGCAACAGATAGTAAAGGCCAAGAGCACTCCCCCCGATGTACTTGCGGTATACCTTCTCCTCCGGCTCCTCCACCGTCATTTCGCGCTTTGTGAGGTCGACGTGAAGGACCTTCTGATTGAACCCGTATGGCATCATCTTCTCCTTACATTATTCGAGATTGTTCCTCAGGAAACTAGATTCGTTCAAAAAAGCGCGCTCGCTCCCAATCGGTCACCGCGCGGGCGAACGCCTCCTCCTCCTGCCGCGCGAAGCGCGCGTAATGGCTCACCACTTCCCTGCCAAACGCCTCTCGGGCAAAGGAGCTCTCCTCGAACGCCTCCCGCGCCTGTGTGATGTTTGTTGGAAGGTGGGTGGTCTCAAACGAGGAGTAGGCGCTTCCGCTCACCGCTTCGGGCGGTTCGATCCTGTTTTCTATCCCATCAAGGCCAGCGGCCAAGATCGCTGCGAGAGCGAGGTAGGGATTGGCGTCCGCCCCTGGGATGCGACACTCCACGCGCAGGCTGTCCCCGCTTCCGAGGACCCGGAATCCGACGCTGCGGTTATCGTAGGCCCAGGCGATCCCAGTTGGGGCAAATGAGCCCTCCTGGTAGCGCTTGTAGGAGTTCACGTTGGGGGCAAAGAAGAGCATTAGTTCGCGTGCGTGCGCGAGCAATCCCCCCAGGTACCAGCGAAACTGGGATGAGCAGGTGACCGGTAGGTCGAGAGAATCCTCGTCCCCAGCAAATACGCTCCCGCCTCCATCCACTTTCCACAGGCTGGAGTGAATGTGCATGCTGCTGCCCGCTCTGTCCTCATCCCACTTGGCCATGAATGTCAAGGATAGTCCCTGCTGGATCGCTATCTCCTTGCAAATTTCCTTGAACAGGACCGTTCGATCGCCCATATCGAGAAGGTCGCAGTAGCTGATGTTGATCTCGTGCTGCCCAGCACCCCATTCCCCCTTGCTCGTCTCGACCGGGATCCCCGAATGTTCCAGGTGGTGACGGATCGCGCCTATCAGCGGCTCCTCGCGCGATCCCTGCAGGATATGATAGTCCTCGATGTAATCGCCGAACGGCCGCAACCCCAGGAACCCCTTCTCTCGGGCCTCCTCGTAGGTATCGCGAAAGAGGAACATCTCGAGCTCCGTCGCCCCCATCGGGAGGTAACCCAAGGCGCGTGCCCGCTCAACCTGCCGCCTCAGGATCGTGCGCGGTGCGATGCTCACTTCCTTCGATCCATCCGAACTTGCGAGATCACACAGGACGATAGCTGTCCGCGGCAGCCAGCTAGCCAGGCGCAGTGTGCTCCAGTCGGGGATCAGCTTTACATCACCATAACCCTGTTCCCAGCTGGTGAACCTATATCCGGCCACAGGGGTCATCTCCATGTCCGAGGCGAGTAGATAGTCGCAAGCGTTGATCCCCCGCTGCACGACGTCATTTAGAAAGAAGGATCCACTGACCCTCTTTCCCAGCAAGCGCCCGTACATATCCGGAAAGGCTACGATGACCGTCTCCACCTGCTCCTGGTCGATCATCTCTTGCAGTCCGTCTCGGTCGATCATTCCCCGCTGATCTTGCCTAGTCACTGTCGCTCCGCTCTAGCTTCTCTTCTCTTCCTCGCGAAGGACCGCCGCCAGCCTCTGCGGAAAGTCGGTGAACAACCCGGTCACTCCGGCGGCAATGAATCGCCGCATTTCCTGTTCTCCGTTGACCGTGTACACGTTTATGCTTAGTCCCTTCTCCCGCAGCATACGAATCTGCGCCAGCTCCAAACGAGTCGCGGAGGCATTGTACGTTCTGAAGTGGAAGTCGTCCCATTCGAGCGGCTTGGTGCGCGGCCAGCCGATGAGGGACTGTACTTCCAGTTCCGGCCACTCCCGCTCGACCTGCCGAAGCCAATCGTGGTTGAATGAGGAGATGACAACGTCCCGAGCCATGTCAAGCTGATCGATCAGAGCCAACACCGGGGGGACGACAGCAAAGGACTCCATCGGAGCGGGGAGTGGCTTCAGCTCTACATTGACCCGGTAGTGATGCTCCTTGGTGAACAGCAGCGCCTCACGCAGCGTAGGGACACGTTCGCCATGGTAGGACTCAAGCTCGGCCTTGCTGACCTTGCCCGCTGCAATCTCCCCGAACGGGTCCGTCTTGGCAAACCACGAGCCGGCATCGAGGGTTCGGATCTCGTCGAGGGAGAACGTGGTGAACGTCCACGGCGCCCGGTTTGGGAAGGCCTCCACTGCGTTGGTGGTGCGGGCCAGGGAATCATCGTGGAACAGGATCAATTCACCATCGCTAGTTACCGCAACATCGAGCTCCCACATGTCCGCCCCAACCAGCTGTGCCTTCCTGGCAGCGGCAATCGTATTCTCAGGCGCCAAGCTGCGCGCCCCGGCATGAGCAATATTGATGATCGGGGGCATGCTACTTCTCCTTGCCCAACACAAAGCCCTTGGTGAACTGCTCGTGTAGCAGGATGAAGATGATCAGCGGCGGGAGCATAGCGATGATCGCGCCAGCCATGACGACCCCCCAGTTGGTGACGTCCTGCTGTGCCGTCATGCTCCTCAAGCCGACCTGGATGACCTGGCGCGCGTTCTGTCTGATGATGATCAACGGCCACAGGTACTGGTTCCACATGTAGATGAACTGGATCAGGGCAAGAGCAGCGATCGTGTTCCAGGACATGGGAATCAGAACGCTCCACAGGAAGCGGACCGGTCCCGCCCCGTCAACGCGGGCCGCATCGGCCAGATGAGGGGAGATGCTGGAGAAGTGCTGTCGGAATAGGAAGACGCCGGTAGCGCTAGCAAGGAACGGCATGATCAGAGCAGCGTAGGTGTTTCCCAGGCCGAAATCCGATATCAAACTGAACAGTGCGATGATCAATATTTGCGTCGGCATCATCAACGTGAACAATATGAAGTAGAAAACCACGTTCTTCAGTGGGAATTCGAAATACACGAGCGCGAGCCCCGTCAACATTGAGAGGATCGTCTTCGCTACGGTAACTGCCGTAGCGATGATGAAGCTGTTCTTCATGTACGTTCCCAGGTGGAACTCGTTCCAAGCGGTCTTGTAGTTCTGGACAATCGATGTACCGAACCCAAGGACAGGCGGGAAGTGATAGATCTGCGCCCTGGTCTGAGTCGATTTAACGAACGCGATCAGCACCGGCGAGAGAAGGAGGAAGACGACAAGGATCAACGCCGCGTGAGTGAGGATAGAGTGGCTTCTCTTTCTTCTCATGTCTTATGCTCCTCCGTAGTAAACGCGCTTCCCGCTCGTGCGGAATTGGATGATCGTCAGGATGATTACCCCAACGAACAGGATTACCGATTGTGCGGATGCAAATCCCGTCTTGTAGTACTGAAAACCATCACGATAGAGATTGTAGATCATCACATTGGTCCCGTCGATCGGCCCTCCCTTGGTCATGATATCCACCGTGCCGAATATGTCGAAGAAGGCGTAGGTGATGTTCGTTATCAACAGGAAGAAGGTCATCGGAGAGAGGAGCGCAAAGGTTATCGAACGGAAACGCCTCCAAGGACCGGCCCCATCGATCGCCGCCGCCTCCAATACATCGGCATTTACGTTCTGCAGTGCAGCCAGGTAGAAGACGACGTTGTAGCCAATATTCTTCCAGATACTAACAACTATAATGAGTATCACCGCAAGATACGGATCGCCTAACCAGTTTGGCTCGATATGCACCGTTATAGAGAGCAGGTAGTTTACGATCCCAAATCCGGGAGAGAACATGAATAGCCAGATGACACCAGCTACTGCCGGAGAGAGCGCATACGGCCAAATGAGTAGCAAACGATAAACCCTCGCTCCGCGCACCTTCTGGTTGGCCAATACCGATATCGCCAGAGAGACGCTCAGCCCGATCACGACGATTGCCCCAGCGATCAGAAGCGTGATAAGCACGGTGTGCAAGTAGGCTGAACTCTTGAACAGATCTACAAAATTGGCAAAGCCGATGAACTTCTTCCTGAGCCCCAGAAACGCCACTCGGTAGAGGGAGAGCTTGAAGGTCTGGAAGACCGGATAGTACAGGAAGAGGACGAGGATGGCCAAGGTGGGGGCCATGAACAGAAACGGGATCAGTCTTCCCTTGAACCTGGCCTGATGCATGATGTCTCCTTTATTTCCTTGCGTTTCCTAAGAAGAGAGACCGGGTGATCGGAGATGTATCGCGGATCACCCGATCTCTCATTGTGTTAGCTAAGTGGTTTGAGTGCTTTCTTACTCAACACTAGCGTTGTAGTCCTGGATCGCCTTATCAGCCAGTTTCTTGGCCTCGGCCAGTGCCTCGTCGACCGTCGCTTTACCGGCTATGACCTTCTCCACTGCCTGCTCGATGATGGTGCGCACCTGCGGGAAAGCACCTATGAAGGCACCCTGCGTGGCGCGGCTTGGCTTGGTGTTCAGGAGCTGATCGAATGCCGCCTTGTAAGCGGGGTTGGTCTGGAACCAGTCTTCCGCGTTGAGCACGTCAACAGCCGACTTGCGGATCGGGAAGTAACCGGTCGCCTTGTGCCAACGGACGGCGTTCTCCGTGTTGGTGAACCAGAGCACGAACGTCTTGGCCGCCTGCAGTTCAGCCTCAGGATGATCCTTGGTGATCCAGATGCTGGCACCACCGACGATGACCCCCTCCGGCCCGGATAGCTGCCTGCCACCAACGGTCGTTGCAGGATAAGGCAGATAAGCCGTACCCAGTTCGAAGCCGTTCTCGGCAGCGTCATTCTGACGTTGGGTAACGTCACTGGTGGAGGTGATTTCCATTGCCGCCTGGCCGGAAACGAAGATAGCGTCCGCGCCATCCCAGTCCTCCAGCTTGCCGCTGTAGGCCCAGTAGCCCTTGTCCGCCATCTCTTTCCACCACGTGAGGATCGTCTTTGCACCATCGCCGGTGAGATAGCTCTCGGTGGCGCGGGCATCGCGGCCGTTCCCGTTGTTTACGAGCTCTTCGCCCATGTTCGCCATCCACTGCTCGAAGAACCAGGAGTGAAGCGGCCAGCTGATAGCGTTCTTGGCAGCACCGCTCTCCACGATCTGCTTGCTGTAGGCGAGCATGTCCTCGAAGGTGCGAGGCGGCTTCTCAGGGTCGAGGCCGGCCGCGCGGAAGATGTCCTTGTTGTAGTAGAGAACCGGGTTGGACGAGTTCCACGGAAGGGAGTTGTACTTTCCGTTGACCTTATAGTAATCGGCAACACCACCGATCAGATCGTCGGCGTGCAGCTCGTTGCCCACGCACAGGTCCTGAATCGGCACGAAGATTCCCGAGTCAATCCCCAGTTGGGTACCGACCTCGAAGATCTGGACGATGTCAGGGGCGTTCCCCTGCTGTGCCGCCAAAATCGCCGCGTTCAAGGTATCGCGATACGAACCCTTGAATTCAGCGGTAACATGGATCGTGGGATGGGTGTAGTTGAAGTCCTCCACCATCCGCTCGATCAGGTGCATTCGGCCGCCACCAAAGGCGTGCCAGAATGTAATCTCCGTTGGCTTCTGCTGCGCCAGTACCAATCCCGAGAAAACGAGAAGGCCCAGCATAACAAGCACTAAAACACGTTTCATTCTCTAACCTCCTTAAATTTCTTGCCGTACCGTTTCTTGTTCCTGCTCTACGCACAAACTGCTTCTCTCGGCTCTCACCTCCCTGCTACACCATAACGGTTTCGACCTCGACATCCAAGTTGGAGAGGTTGTCAAGGAGTCGAGAATCAAGGCCCGCATCGGTGATTATTGCGTCTATTTCAGAAATATCCGCGATCTTGCCGTGGGCAACCGTTCCAAACTTCGTGTGGTCGGCTACGACGATCGTTCGCTGGCTGTGCGTGATGATCTCCGCCGCCGTCTCCGCCTCCTCAAGCGAGGGTATAGTCAACCCGTGCTCGAGTGATATGCCGTTCGTCCCCAAGAAGGCAAGGTCGAAGAATATCCCCTTCAGAGCCTGATGTGCCAGCCGCCCGACCATCGCCAGGGAGACCTCGCGCAGGTAACCGCCAAGGACGAATACCTCCGCCTGCGGGAGGCGATTGACCTCCAGGGCGTGGTTCAAGGCATTGGTGAACACGCGAAACCGACGATCTGGCGGGAGGTGCTTGATGATCTGCATCGTCGTGGTGCCGTTGCCGATGAACACAGCCATCCCTTCTTCAACCAGGCCGGCTGCGCGCCGGCCGATCGCTTCCTTCTCCAGACGATTGACGTTCGCCTTGTCCTCGTAGGATGGCTCTGCAGTCAGCCACTGCCGGGCGATCGCCCCTCCATGGATCCGCACCAGCTGCCCCTCCTCCGCCAGCGCGTTTAGATCGTTCCTGATCGTCATCGTGGAGACGGAAAAGGCCTCCGAAAGTTCGGAGGTCTTGACTACCTTGCGTGAATGCAACTGCTGCAGGATCACCTGACGGCGGTGACCTGTCAACATGTGCTGTCGATTAGTTGCCTTTCCTTGCGAGTCCATGCGAAGGTTAGTATAGTAAAAAAAGCGTGAGAGTCAAGTGACAGGGAACTCCCAACAGGAACACAGAAACTAAAGCTGTATCAAGGAGGGTCGATGGCAGAGGTAGTGTTAGAGAAGGTAATGAAGAAGTTTGGTGACTTTGTCGCAGTGAAGGGGATCGATCTGAAGGTAGATGATGGTGCGTTCACCGTGCTCGTCGGTCCGTCCGGCTGTGGCAAGACGACGACGCTGC
>JAGGSM010000169.1 GCA_021159105.1 Candidatus Bipolaricaulota bacterium | reverse complement strand
TTCCTACTTCGTATCCCCAGTCGCGGAACGCCCCTTCCGTGAACTTCATGATGTTCCCCTTGTGGACAACGGTGACGCGGTTGCGGCCGTTTAGTATCGCGTACTTGATCGCAGCGCGGATCAATCGCTTGCTCCCCTGACGGCTGATCGGCTTCACCCCGATCCCGCACATGTCCGGGAAGCGGATCGACTTCACTCCCATCTCCGTCTGCAGCCAGTTGATCACCTTCTGCGCCTCCGGCGTACCCGCTTCCCACTCGATCCCGGCGTAGACGTCCTCCGTGTTCTCGCGGAAGAAGACGATGTCGAAGTCCTGCGGGCGCTTCACAGGAGCGGGTGTACCGATGTGGCGCACCGGCCGGACGCAGGCGAACAGGTCGAGCTCCTTGCGCATAGCGACGTTCAGGCTGCGGATTCCGCCCCCGACCGGTGTGGTCAGCGGCCCCTTGATCGCTACCAGGTGATCACAGATCGTCTGGATCGTCTCTTCGGGAAGGTACAGCTTCTGGCGCTCATCAGGCGGAATCGCCGCGATCTGTTCGGGAGAGAGATCGGGATGGTTGGCTTCGATCGCCTCATCCCCGGCGAGCACCTTCAGCCATTCGATCTTCCTCTTCCCGCCATAGGCCCTCTCCACTGCGGCGTCGACAACCTTGATCATCACCGGGGTAATATCCACACCGACTCCATCTCCACGAATGTAGGGGATGATCGGATGATCCGGGATGTCTAAGCGGACATTATTGATACTGATTGCTTCTCCTTCTGATTCTATGCTAGTCTTTTCTTGAGTCATGAATCCTCCTTATAGGTACTACTGTAGAATTATCAAACCTCTTGAGATTGCACTCCCTCGCTGATTTTCTTTGCCGTTTGCACGACAAGGGAGATAATCTGTCGATTATTCCTTGACTTTATTCTGTCTGTCGGTGCAGATAGGCTCAGGGCGGCAACGACCTTGTTCTTGCATGACATCACCGGTGCACCGATTCCGAAGGTTCCGGGGATCACTTCGCCATCGCTCAGGGCGTATCCTTGCTTGCGAATCTGCGCGAGCTCGGCGTACAGCTTCTTGCGGTCTGTTATCGTCGTAGGAGAAAAGCTACGAAGGCCAACGTCTCTGATAATCGTCTCCTGTGTTTTGCGATCGAGGTAGGCTAGTAGAATCTTCCCCGACGCCCCTGCGTGCAGTGGAAAAATCGCTCCAAGATCATGCGAAACGCGCAGCGTGTGCTGAGCTTCCACCCTTTCCACACACACCCCTTGATAGGAGTGCAACGTCGATAGGCAGATTGCCTCCCCGGTCTTGGCGGAGAGTTTCTGCATGAACGGAAGAGCGATATCTTGTAGTCGTTTGCGCGGCACATTGCGCGCAAGTTTGATGATCATCGTGCCGAGGTGATACGCGCCACCCGAGTCCGTCTCCTCCACCAGGCCAGCCTGTCTCAAAGCCGAAATGTAGCGATATGCTGTGCTGATGGGAAGCTGCAGTGCACGTGCGATATCGGGGACAGACAGGGTCGGTGTATCACCGGAAAACAACGTTAGAATCTTGACAATCTTCTCCAGAGTGGTAATGACTCCTCCTCTGCGATTCCCATTTTGTGAGAACTGCCTCTCAACATGTGGGCATGTTATCCCGCGGAGTGCGCCGTGTCAAGGGTTCGCGGCAGACATACTTCGTTCATGAAAAAGACACAACTCTGCCATCATTTATCTATGAGCCCCCTTTAACTTAGAATCATCGCTTAAAGAGGAGGAATGCATATGTCCAAGCTATTAGTTCTTCTGCTGACGCTCGCTCTGCTGGGCGGGGTGGTCTACGCTGATCAAGTCTCCGAATCCCCCTTCGGGGTGGCGTACGGCGAGGGGTCGAGGAACCTCGATCACTTCATGGATTACATCCACGACCTCGGCGTCTCCCGCACCAAGGTCTCGTTCTACTGGAACGACCTCGAGCCGAAACCCGGAGTGTATGACTTCAGCGCGCTCGACCAGTACCTGTCGCAGCTCGGTCCGGATGATCATGGCCTATTGAACATCTTCACCGACGGTTGGTGCACGCAGCAGCAGGGTGTATGTAAGGGGAGCCCGCTCGTCGATTGTCCGTACAACGCCGCGGACTGTGGGGCGTCATGCGCGGATCGCTACCGCGAGTTCATCCTAGCGGTGGCCGAGCACGTGAAGGAGTTAGCGAACGGTGGGATAAAGTACTGGCAGAGGGACACGGAGCCGGCCTCACCTTTTCCTCATTACCCGGCCGACGCACCGGAGGAGTACGTCGAGCTGCAGAAGATCTTCTACGAGGCGGTGAAATCGGTCTTTCCGGATGCCATCGTCATCGGGGGCAACCACAACGGCTCGATCACCAAATCAGGAGAACCGACGAACGCCGAGTTCTTCGATTACTTCTTGAAGAACGCACGTGATTACTTCGATATCCTCGATGTAAGGTTGTACAACGACATCTACACCATATCCTCCCGCGTCGAGTGGTTCCGCGATAGGATGCACATGTATGGCTACGATAAGCCGATCGTCTGCACCGAGCAGGGAGGGCCGGACCCGCGCACGGTTTATGACGACAGAGGGCGTTCGCTGTTCTTCTCGCTCCTCCGAAACGCGGAGAAGGACCGTTCTACAACCGACTCCAGGTCCAAATTGACGCATTTTCTGCGCTACGTGCGCTCCCATAGGGATGACATAGACCCCAAGCTGTGGCCGTTCTACTTCCAGGGCGATCCCGAACAGGCGGAGATTTACACGAGGATGCAGGCGGCGGACATCGTGGAGCGAAACGTGGTCACGATCGCCTCTGGAGTGGAGGGGATATGGTGGTGGAACCTGCGCTCCCCCGGGGCTGATCCGATCTTCGGGCAGATGCGGTTGATGAACGATCGCTACGAAGAGCTCCCGGGCTACGATATCTACCAGCGGATGACACGCACTCTGGGCGCTGTCACCGGCATCGTGCGAATCCAGACGGACGATCCGAGCGTCTATCTGTACAGGGTCGATAGATCGGATGATGAATCTTCGGTCTACGTCGCCTGGCGGCGCGAAGGAAACACGGACCCATACGATGCGCTCCTCGCCCCGGCCGTGGAGGTTGATCTACCGATCACGCTCTCTCAGCCGCAGGTGTTCGATGCCCAAGGGAACCCGGTCGACCACACCGGAGCCCTGAGGCTGAAGCTGGGCGGGATGCCGATCTACATCGTCCAATCTGAAACCGAGGCCGAAGCCTACACCCGGGCTTCGGCCCCCCAGATCGGCCTGAATTTCATCAGGGTCTACTGGGACGATACTCACGACTGCTTCCAGCCCGATGTCATATTTCAGGACTTCGCTGATCTTGGCGTGCAGGCGTACCGCCAGTTCATCAAGGCGGACCTCTACTGGAACATCGTCGAGCCGCGCGACGATGAGTGGAACTTCACCGCGGCGGACGCGGTGATCACCGATCCGGATTTCGTCCCGATCGTCACCCTGTTCTCCAACCAGTTCGCCTCCCCCACCCCGCCTTGGTGCGACGATCCGAGCGAGTTCCAAAAGACACTCGGGCCGGAGGCGATCGATTATCTGACCCACGTCGTCGACCGCTACGCCCCCTACGTCAAGTACTGGGAGATCGGAAACGAGATGGAGCACTGGCGGGCCGCCGATCCGGGAAGCACTCGGAGGAGAGGACTACCTAAGTGTCATCCTTCAGACGGGTTCAGCCCGCAGGAGCAGGGCGCGTTCTTCGCCCAGGTGGCAGCCGTTATCCGCCAGCACGACCCGGACGCGATCATCGTCATGCCCGGGATGGGCGGCTTGAACGACTACGTGTTCGACACCTGGCTGTCCGGGGTGATCGAAGGGGGAGGGTCCGACTGGTTCGACATCGTCAACTACCACTACTACGGCCCGTGGGAGCCGTACACAATATTGCGTGAGAAGCTGGATGCGTTCCTGAAAGAGCATGGCCTGGACGATAAGCCGGTCTGGATGACGGAGACAGGCTCCACATCAAGCCCGACCCTCACCATCCGCACCGACTACCCGAACAGTCCCGAGACCCAGGCCGCCGATGTCTTCCGGCGGATCGTGCAGGCCTGGGGAGCAGGGGATGATCTTGTCCTTTGGCACACCTACATCGGCTCCGCGGACACCCCAACAAACACCTGGCGGGAGTACGGACTCCGTGAGGCCGACGGGACTGCCAAACCGGCCCTGTACAGCTTCCGACTGCTCGCCAACGAGCTCGTGCCGTTCGAGAGTGTGACCCCGCTGCAGGCGGACCCGCGTGGGGCGAACATCTACCGGATCGTCACGGAAAGCGGGGATACGAAGTACGTGGTCTGGGGAAGCGGCGAGTTCACCGTCCCCGCTGACGTCAGTCGGATGACCTCCGCTGTCCCAGACGCTGATGGGAACTTCGCGTGGCAGGAGATTACTTTTGGTCAGACCATCCCCCTCTCCAGTATTCCATTGCTACTTAAGTAGACAGGATTGAAGATACGTCGGATACTGAGGTCAGGGCGCAGCGTTGTGAATGAGAAAAGACTGGAGATAGGTGCAGTGATCTTACAGTTTGGATAGGCAACCCCCATAGAACAGACCATGCCTCAGATGAGAACAGAGAGGAATCTTTAACCAACTCGAACGCTAGATCGTGCTTACCACGGTTTTTTCGGGCTCGGTTTCGACGATTCCCGCCTCCGTCGCTCTGGTGATTGCATCGAACTCATTTACCGCGTAGGCCCAAGGGGAGACCCTCCCATCGGAGGTCGGCTCAAAGAGCGCGAGCATATCGCCCATGAGCCATGCCCCTATCTGTCTGAGCATCCGGTTGCTGAGGCAGTAGGCGATGAACCGTTTCCACCGCCTAGCGAATTCTCTTGGTTCCAGTATCTGCATGTCCACGTAGTAGCCGCGATCTGTCAGTAGCAGCGCCTGTCGCAAGATCTCTTGCTTCAACGCAACGGTATGAACCAGATCCCCCTGTTTTGCTAGCCTCCGCATTCCAAGTGCGGCAAGTTGCGAGAAGGTGATCGTGCCCAAGCGCTCGACAGAAGTGATCACGACCTGCTCCAGGCGCGATCGCGACCAGTCCTTCACGTCGCGCTGTTCTTTTCCGATTGTCATAAACGCGCGCTGTTTCCCGATGGTCATGAAGTCGTAGGTGATGTTAACAGGCAGAATTATCGCGTCGCGCGCCATCCTGACTAGCCGCACCAACCCCGCCTTTGCCTCGTCGAATCGCCCATCGGACTCCAATCCCCCTTCCGGAGCGATGTACAGGGGATCGCCGTCGTCTAGTACCGCGGCGAAGCGACTCAGGTTTTCGAGCGTCTCCTGCATGTGTTGCCTACGCAATTTGTGCCTGATCGTCGGTGTGAACAGGGAGAAGTCCCAGTCCTGATCGAGCGCCTCATGGTAACGAAAACGCAGGATGCGTGATATCGGGGTGTGTGCCGTGGCTCCGGGTATCACCTCCTCTATCGGTCGCGAGAAAACCTCACCGATGGGCATATCGCCGACTATTTCCAGTGTTGTGCGCAGGTGTGCCTTCAGTTTGCGAGAATTCAGATACCCGATTGGATAGGCGCGGATCGCCTTGAGGATCGCACTCAAATTGGCCGGATAAACCAAGCGGCGCAGCCATTGTGGCCCGTGGAGGATATAATCGGAGATGTAACCAGGGAGGAACATGCGTTCCGCAGCGACGAATGCGATCCGTTTCGCCGCCTTCCCACCGGCTTTGTACATCGTCGGGCCGAGGAGGATGATGTCGAAGTCAGTCTTATAGTTCACTACAATAAGGGTTCCCTTAGAATTGGTGACGTTATCCAGCCCGGTTACTGTAAGATCGAACAGGATGTGCTGAGCGATGGGAAACGTCGAAACTAGAAATCTGCGTATCATTCGTCCCCACCACGGAGGATGTGGGGCTGTGATAAGCTTTGTGCCAAGTACCATCCCTGCCAGAAGAAATGTTAACAATTCATAGCTCATCAGTGTTTGTCCTTACTATAGTTTGTGTCAATCGTCCTTAGTCCTCTAAAATACATAAATCGCTGGCAAAAGGAAAGGTATGGAAGATAATACTCCAAAACAGGTGTTGTTCGGAACGAGCTCATGGGGGTTGGGACACGCTACGCGCGATCTGAACCTGATCCGGGGGCTCCTCTCACGCGGGTGCGAGGTTACCGTTGTCTCCACTGGCGGGGCGCTTCGCGTTCTCAAGGGAGAGCTTGGTGACTCCTGCCACTACCTGGACTGGCCGGATATCCCCAGCTCGGTGGCAAGATCAAGCTTCCTGTTCTACTTGAAGACGACGGCCAACGTTCCACGGATCATGTGGATCTGGCACCGCGAGAAACGCCGCGTTGCGGAGCTATTGCGGCGGGAAAGGTTCGATCTCATTGTCACCGATCACCGCAATGGCCTTGTCCGCAGCGATGTTCGATCGTGTTTCATCACCCACAGCCCTCGCTATATCGCCCCGTGGCGCGATCCGTTCATGGAGGGGATAATGGAATGGTTCTTGGCGCGCTGGTTTGCACCGGTGTATAAGACCCTCATTCCAGACGATGAAGAGGGTGGAATGAGCGGAGACATGAGCCATAAGATCAGGTTCACTCCACGGGAAAAGCTCGCCTACCTTGGCATACTGTCAAGCGCGCATCGCCGTGATCTGCCACAAGACATCGACTACTTCATCACCATCTCCGGACCAGAACCACAGCGCACCATGTTTGCTGACAAGGTTTTGTCGCAAGTCGATAAGCTCAGCGGTAAGATTGTGATCGCTCTGGGAACACCGGGGGGAACGGCGCCCAAGCTGGGAAACGAAATCGAGATCTACCCCTATCTCAATCGGGATAAACAGGAGGAGATGCTCAATCGCGCCAAGTTAGTCATCTGCCGTTCAGGATACACAACACTAATGGAACTGGCCGAGATCGGGAGGAAGGCGCTCCTCATCCCTACCCCCGGCCAGTCGGAACAGGAGTACCTGGCAAAGACACTACGAGAACGAGGTGAGTTCTACAGCGTAAGGCAGAGCAAACTCGATCTAGTCCGCGATACGAAGATCGCCAGCACCTATTCGGGACACACCCCGCACCACCTGACGGAAGAATCAGTGGAGCGGTTCCTTAAGACGGTGCTCTGAAGTCACAGAGATCAAGTCTTTCTTGCGGTCATCCCTCGCCTCTTGATACACCCCTTCTCCAGCGTTCGATTGCTACTTAAGTAGACAGGAGCGAAGATAGACGAGGATAGGCCTAGGAGGCGAGAATGAAAACTGTAATGGTACTTGCCATTGTTGCTGCCCTGACGGTGTTCGCTGTCATGGCAGCACCGCGCATTCCGACAGGGGCTGAGCGTGTGATGGAGGACGTGACCTACAGCACCATTGACGGGGTCAACCTAAAGATGGATCTCTACTACCCGCAGACCGGGAGTTCACCGTATCCGGTCGTGATTTACGTCCACGGCGGGGGATGGACGAGCGGGTCGAAGCGCGGCGGAGCCGGGATGCGCGACGTTCCGACCCTCCTTGCTCACGGCTACGTTGTCGCTGCGGTCGACTACCGCTTAGCCCCACGTTGGAAATTCCCTGCCCAGATCGAAGATGTTAAGTGCGCTGTGCGTTACCTGCGCGTCCACACCGACGATCTCAGGATCGACCCGGATCGCATAGGTGCCTACGGCGGGAGTGCGGGTGGACACCTCGTCGCCCTCCTCGGAACGGCGGACGACGACGCGTTTTCCGGCGACTGCCCCTGGAAGGCGTCGAGTCGGGTGCAGGCGGTTGTCGACATGTTCGGCCCGGCCGACTTCTCCCTGTTCGAGTTCATCGGCTCGAAGAAGGCGATGTCTGTATTCGGGGCCTCCGACGCAACCGATCCTGTCTTCACCGAGGCAAGCCCGGTCACCTGGGTTTCGCCCGACGATCCGCCGTTTCTCATCCTGCACGGGGACAAAGATCCTGTTGTCCCGCTGTCGCAATCTCAGAGCCTGTACGATCATCTGCAGGCCGCTGGCGTTCCGGTAGATCTCGTGGTGGTGAAAAACGCTGGACACGGGTTCAAGCCGACCGGCGGGGAGATCGATCCGAGTCGTCAAGAGATCTCGGAGCTGATCGCCTCCTTCTTCGACCGCTGGCTGAAGGAGTGACTGCACTCGGGGCCAAGACACGCAGAATACCGATGTTCTTGCGCCTGGGACATGTCTTCGTCACGCATCGTGGCGTGGGGAGTGTGTGCTCCTCCTGCGGGGTCTTGCTCGGGGGAGGATCATGCCGAGCGGTGAGGCCGGTTCCTGAACCCCCACCCCAAGTCGATCATCATCACTACCCTCCGTTCCTGCCGATCGAACCGAAGCAAAGGAGAGCAGGATATTCATGGCGAATGACACCGCGCTAGAGGTGAGGATCGTGAGCAAGTCCTTTGAACCCACACTTACTTTCAGTCCTGTAAAGAGCAAGACACTCACTGTCAACATCACAAGCACCACAGCCACTCCCATGATCACCCGCCAGCGGCCGATCCTCGCTATGTCTTGCGTGATCTTAAGCAGTATGAGGCTCACCCATGCGAGCAGTGCGCTTGCCGCCCCTTTCTCCAGGGGGAGGTTCTTGCCAAAGATGAACAGAACTAACAGCGCTGTGCCATAGGCAAGAGCAAACTTGGCCTCCCTAGGCAGCGGTGACTCGGAGTTAGCAGAGGGTGCTGAGAAGAGACTCGGATAGAGAATAGCAAGAACGCACTGAGTAGATATCAGGATTAGCCCGGCTACCCAGATGTTCGCATCTCTTGTCATAAACCAGAACGCGAAGAGCAAAATAGCGATGCTCGTTGAGGTTTCTATCAATCCTCTTGCCCACAAACGGACCTTCATACCTGTACCCCAATTCGTATGCTACATCAGTCCGTGGGGCGCATCAAGTGGATCCCCTACAGGGGCTCATTCCCTGCCCCTTGGGGCGTGCTTCTTACAAAGCTTCTTGATACACCGTCCGCTTGCGGCGGGGTAGTTCATTGGTTGCACATGGAAGCTCTCTTGGACACGGCCCGTGGGGAGTCTATCCTTGTTTGCAGTTGCTTCGTTCATACTTGCTGTGTTTAAGGCGTCAGATGTGTCCTCACTTGAATCAACTAGTAGACTGCTGACCTTGTGTATGCTACCCGTCATCTGTTGCCGCTTCCTCCCACAACAGCTAAGATCTAGGCATGTCCGAACCACGGTTGATGTTGATCTACGGCGACGCGTACCGCTGCGAGGAGGCTGTCAGCTTGCGCAGCGGGGCGATACTCGCAAGCGATCCGAACACCGAGCAGCACAGCCTTTTCGGTGATGAGATCGATCCATCCTCCCTTGTGGTGGAGCTCTCCTCCGCCTCTCTCTTCTCCTCGACCAGACATTTCGTCGTCCGAAGAGCGGAAAAGGTCAAGCAGAAGGCGTTCTCCAGGATCATCGCCGAAGCGCTCCCGCCGCAGACGTACCTCACGTTTGTAGCTGTGGACCTGAAGGGGACGAGCCCGCTGGTGAAGCTTGCGCGCAAGTACGGCACAGCTCTCGCTCTCCCTGCGTTCAAGGGAAGGGACCTGACACAGGAGGCGGCCCGGATGATCGCCGCGCAGGGGCTGCGGCTGACGCCGTCAGCGAGGAAGGCGCTGATCGACCGCTGCAAAGGCGATCTTCTTGCGCTGCGCGAGGAGACGAGGAAGCTGAAGACGTTCGCCCCTGAGCGGACGCTCGATGCCGATGATGTCATCAGACTGACGTTCAGCGCTGGGGAGGGATCGATCTACCCGCTTCTCGACTCAATCATGGATGGCGATCTGCAGGAGGCGGCAAAGCGACTGGCGAGCTCGCATGACGATGCGGGAAGGGTGTTCTCTGCCCTCATCCGCCAGATCACCCGCATATTGATGGTACGTACCCTGATGGACGAAAGGCTGAACGCAGCGAAGATCGCATCGGTGCTCGGGCTTCCGACATGGATCGTGCGCCGCTCGATCGCACAGGCTGGGAAGCACTCAGCACAAAGGCTTGCCGCCGCACTCGACCTGGCGATCGACCTCGATCTGTCGGTCAAGAACGGCGGCATCCGTCCTGATGACGCGTTGCTGAAGCTGGTTCTCTTTCTTACTGCTCCGTTGCTACCCGCACCGGGACATGCTCGGCGAAGCCAGCCTTCTCCAGCAGGAGCCGGCTAGCGACCAGGGCGCAGTACAGGCTTCCAACGACACCGATCCCCAGCGTTATCGCGAACCCCTTCACCGGCCCCGTCCCCACGAGGAGGAGGATCAGCGCGGTGAGCAGCGTTGTGATGTTGGCATCGAGTAGCGTGGAGAGGGACTTCTCGAATCCAGCCCTCACTGCGGCAAGAGGCGACTTTCCAGTCCGCCGCTCCTCCTTGATGCGTTCGAAGACGATAACGTTAGCGTCGACCGTCATACCGATCGTCAGGATGATACCGGCGATGCCGGGCAGGGTGAGCGTAGCGTGGAATATCACGAGAGATGCGAACATGATCAGCATGTTCAGTATCAGCGCCGCATCAGCGACGAGGCCGAGCAGGCGGTAGTAGACTGGCATATACAGTACGATGAGGATGAAGCCGATGACGATCGTCATCATCCCTCGCCTGATCGAGTCATTACCGAGAGTCGGTCCGACGGTGTTCTCTTCCACGACCTTCACCGCCACTGGCAGAGCACCGGCACGCAGGACGATCGCTATGCGCGTCGCCTCTTCCTTGGTGAATTTCCCGCTGATCGTCGTTGTGTTCTGAACGTTGCGCCAGCCCTTCGCCGCGGCATCCTTGATCGACTGGGTGATGCGTGGTGCGCTGTAGATCACGTTGTCGAGCACGACCGCCAACAGGTCACCCTCGTTCTGCGGGGTGTTCGGATCGTCACCCTTCAACTTGCGCAGGGCCTCGACGAACTGCTGCGCGCCCTCCTGGTTGAAGGTCATCGCGATGTACAGCTGGCCAGCGGTCTGCATCGACTGCGAGGTGCGGACACGGGCATCGGAAAGAGCGGCACCCGTCAGGAGTGGCTTCGTCTCCACGATATAAGGGATTCCATCCCGGTTGTACAGGACCTCTTGCGAGGAGGATGCAGGGACCAGGTCAGAGTTGGGGCTTGTTCCCGCTTGGATGACCTTGTGGAACTCGAGCATCGCCGTCTGCCCGATCAGCGTGCGCGCTTCCGTGGGGTTCTTCGAGCCGGGGATATTGACCAGCACCCTGTCCGTTCCCATCCGCTTGATCTCTGCGTTCGCCATCCCGTACTGATCGACACGGTTCTTGAGGATGGTGATGACGCGATCGAGCGTGTCTTGCTTCTGAGCCGCAGTCATTCCTGATACGTCCTGTGCCTCGAGGACAAGCCTCACTCCACCCTGTAGGTCAAGCCCGAGAGGTACTATATCCTTGAGGGGTCGCATGGGTATGAAGAGGAGGGCCAACGATCCGACGATAACCAGAAACACCGTTCCCAAGCGCAGCCAATCGTTGCGCGACATATTGCTGTGTGCCATTACAATAAGCCCTCCCTAGTAATTACTTCGTTCGCTTATCGACGATGCTGCTCTTTGCCAACCGGATCTTTCCGCCATCCTCAAGGGTCAGTACGATCGATGTGTCACTGATCGAGTCGATCTCTCCGTAGATTCCGCCGGCGGTGACTACGCTATCGCCCCGCTTCAGTCCCGATACCAGTTCGTTATGCTTGCTCTGGCGCTTTCGCTGTGGGCGGATCAACATGAAGTAGAAGACTGCCCCGAACACGGCAAGAATGACGACGAGAGAGATCACGGAGCTCCCTCCCGTCGCTGTCGTGGATGTCTGTCCAAAAGCGGAAAAACCAATCAGAGACGTGATCAATCCCGCGACAAAAACAGTTACTCTTCCCATACCTTATCACTCCTTCCTACTCTTGATCGCATACACATGTCGATACACTCCCGCGGTTAAGAATATCACGGCGAGCACACCGAACACAACGATCAGCTTAATCTCTCCGTGGCCTTGTATTCCTCTTCCCAAGGCGACTACACGCTCTAGGAGCGTAAAAAGATCGGCCCAGATTATACAGTATAACACCGCCAAGATCGAGACCTGTCTCGATCTTGGCAATCCTTTCCTCAACGAGACAAGATCGTAGAGCACACTAGCCAGCGGTATGAGCATCCACAATCCTATCAGACCAGTATTTTGCCCGGAAACGATCGACAGAGCAAACAACAATAGCAAGTGCCCTGGGAACAAGGGAAGCAGATTCGACAGTGCCTGGCTGTGCGACGTGTTGCGACGGGAGCGCAACATAAGATAGGCGATGAACAACAACGTCTCCACGGAGATCGCTATCTGAAAAGAAGTTGAGAGACTCCCAACAGCTATGACGAGCCCCAATAGGGCGAGGACAAGCGGGTACGACCAGACTGGAAGAGTATCTTTCATCTTACCCCCGGAATCAGGATCCGCGCCAGCAGAAACAGGAAGGCGAATCCGAGCGTGTCGGTGAATGTAGTGAGGAAGATCGACGAGGCAAGGGCGGGATCCTGTCTGATCGCCCTCAGTCCGAGGGGGATGATCGTCCCCACGATCCCAGCGGTGATCATGTTGAACATCATAGCGAGGAAGACGACCAAACCAAGGGATATCGTGCGCTTCCATATGAACCCAACCGCTCCGACAACGATCCCCATCGCCAACCCGTTCAACAGGCCGAGGAGGAGCTCCTTCCGCAAGATGTGCCATCCCTCGCCCTTGGGGACCTCACCCAACGCGATCCCGCGGGTGACGATGGTCACGGTCTGCATCCCTGCGTTTCCGCCCTGTCCAGCGATAATCGGCATGAAGAAGGCGAGCACCGCGAATTTGGCGATGGTTGATTCGAATGCTCCGACGACGGACGCAGCGAGGAAGGCGGTGAACAGATTGAAGTACAGCCACGGCATCCTCGATTTTATCGACTCGTACCAAGGCGTATCGACCCTCTCCTCCAGCGGAACGCCCTGAGACAGGTAGATGTCCTCGGTCGCTTCCTCGCGCATTACATCGATCACATCATCGATTGTTATGACTCCGAGCAGTTTCTGATCCTTATCGACAACAGGGAGGGCATAGTAGTTGTACTTGTCGAATAAGTGTGCCACGTCTTCGGCGTCCGCATCCACCGGAACGGAGATCGCGTCTTTCTTTAGTAGATTAAAGAGCCTGGTATTGGGCTGAGCGAGGGCCATGTCCCGCAATGAGAATACTCCCTGTAAGTGTCCCTCCTCATCGACCGCGTAGGCGTAGTAGATCGTCTCGACTTCCTCCACCTTCTTGCGCAGGAAGTCGATCGCCTCCTGGGCCGTCATGTCAAGCGGGAGGGCCACGACCTCCGGTGACATCAATCCTCCCGCTGTATCCGGAGGGTAGGTCAGTAGGTTCGATAAGACCTGGGCGTCTTCCTTTCCGAGGCGCGAGAGGAGCTCCTCTTGCACGTCGTCTGGAAGCTCGTCCAGAACATCGACGGCGTCGTCTGGATCCATCCGCGAGAGGATCTTAATCGCCTCATCGCGATCGATCTCGCTCAGGAGCTCGGCCGAATCCTCCGGCTCCATCTCGCCGAGCGGCTCTGCAGCGGCTTGACGCAGAAAGAGTCGATGGAGAAGCTCTGTTGCCTTCTCATCCGATAGCTGAGAAAGCACCTCGGCAACATCAGCCGGGTGCTTGAGCAACAGATCGCGCAGCAGGACTTTTTTCTCCATCACTCACCCCCTTGTTAATCTCCATTATACCGTGCATCACATGCGAGGAAACCCGAAGGAAGACGGCCCGCTAGAAAGTCATCCCTTATCCGGATATTCTTCAACACGGGAGGCAAGATGCAGACTACAAACATCAGACGACGGTCGATGGTACTGGCAACCGAGGGGATGGTGGCGACTAGTCAGCCGCTGGCCGTACAGGTGGGGATCGATATCCTAAAGCGTGGAGGAAACGCGATCGATGCGGCGATCGCTGTCAACGCCACGCTCGGCGTGGTCGAGCCGATGAGCTGTGGTCTTGGGGGAGACCTGTTCGCCATCGTCTGGGACGCCAAATCTGAGCGCCTGTACGGATTGAACGGTAGCGGGCGTTCCCCCTATTCCCTGAACAGAGATGTCTTTGTGGAAAGAGATCTCGATCGGATCCCTCTGCGCGGAGTCCTTTCCTGGAGTGTGCCTGGATGCGTCGACGGCTGGCACGTGTTGAACGAGCGCTTCGGGCACCTCAGGATCGCTGAACTCCTCTCTCCAGCGATCGGCTACGCGGAGCATGGGTTCCCGGTGAGCCCGAGGATCGCTCGTGCCTGGGCAAGAGCGGCCGCTCTGCTGCGGCAAGATCCATTCTCCAGCGAGACCTTCCTTCCTGGTGGGGAGGCGCCCGCAGTAGGAGATGTGTTCTCCAATCCGAACCTTGCCCGTAGCCTGCGCGCGATTGCCAGAGAGGGACGGGACGCCTTCTACCTGGGAGAGATCGCGGAGAAGATCGTCGCCACAAGCGAGCGCCTCGGCGGGTATCTGTCGATGCGCGATCTCTCCAATCACGAGTCGGAATGGGTCGAGCCGATCGGTGTCAAGTATCGCGACTATGATGTGTGGGAGCTTCCGCCGAACACGCAGGGCTTGGCGGTCCTCGAGATGCTGCGGATCCTGGGTGGGTTCGACCTCGCCTCGATGGGGCACAATTCAGCCGATTACCTGCACCATCTTGTTGAGGCGAAGAAGCTCGCCTACGAGGATCGGGCACGTGCCTACGCCGATCCCGCCTTTTACGTGCCACCGCTTGATCGGCTCCTCTCTGACGAGTACACATCGAGGCAGCGAGAGAGGATCAATCCTCTGCGCGCATCCCGTGAGTTCCCGCCGGAGGATGCCGCGCTGCGCAATGGAGACACGGTCTACCTCACGGTCGTTGACCGTGAGAGGAACGCTGTCTCATTCATTCAGAGCAACTACTACGGCTTCGGATCGGGGATCGTCCCCTCTGGGGTCGGGTTCGCCCTGCAGAACCGCGGCTGTCTGTTCAACCTCGATCCAAACGCGGCGAACAGCCTGGAGCCGCACAAGCGGCCGTTTCACACGATCATCCCTGGCTTCGTCACCAAGGATGGATCCCCCGTCTTCTCCTTCGGGGTGATGGGGGGCGATCAGCAGCCGCAGGGACAGGTGCAGGTGTTGTGTAACGTGCTCGATTTCGGGATGGACGTGCAGGAGGCGGGGGACGCGTTCCGCTTCCGCCACGACGGCTCCTCGACCCCGGTCGGCGATGTCATGGCGGATGGCGGGACCCTCTACCTGGAGCCGGGGATCCGGGAAGACGTGGCGGATGATCTGCGCACAAGGGGACACAACGTGGTCTATAAGGAGGGCGGGTACGGCGGCTATCAGGGAATCTGGATCGATCAAGACAGAGGTGTCCTCCACGGTGGATCGGAGTCGCGCACCGATGGCTGCGCCAGTGGCTACTGACCCGCAGCGGCGAGTGCATGCCTTTAGAGGGCGGCAAGATGGGAGTATAATCTCGCTGTAGCGAACTAGAGGGGTGAGAGCAATGGCAGAGAAAGGTACGTATCGGGTGAAGAGCGGACTGGCAGAGATGTTGAAGGGCGGTGTGATCATGGATGTCACGACCGCCGAGCAAGCGAAGATCGCGGAGGCGGCCGGCGCAGTGGCGGTGATGGCCCTGGAGAGGGTCCCCGCCGACATCCGCGCCCAGGGCGGCGTGGCGCGCATGGCCGATCCGGGCAAGGTGAAGGAGATCCAGAACGCAGTCTCCATACCGGTGATGGCCAAGGTGCGCATCGGGCACTTTGCCGAGGCGCAGGTTCTGGAGTCGTTGGAGGTCGATTACATCGACGAGTCGGAGGTCCTCACCCCCGCCGACCCTCAGTATCACATCGACAAGTGGGCCTTCACGGTTCCGTTTGTCTGCGGGGCGCGCAACCTGGGCGAGGCAGCGCGCAGGATCGCGGAAGGGGCGGCGATGATCCGCACCAAGGGCGAGCCGGGGACGGGTAACGTCATCGAGGCGGTGAAGCACATGCGGCTGATGAACGAACAGATCCGCACGGTGATCGCCGCACCGGAGGAAGAAGTGATGAGCCTTGCTAAGGAGATGGGCGCTCCCTACCAGATCTTGCGCATGATCCGTGAGCTTAAGCGGCTTCCCGTAGTCAATTTCGCCGCCGGAGGGATCGCCACGCCGGCCGACGCTGCGATGATGATGCAGCTTGGCTGCGACGGGATCTTCGTCGGAAGCGGCGTCTTCAAGTCGGGCGACCCGGAGAAGCGGGCCCGTGCGATCGTTGAGGCGACCACCCACTACGATGATCCAATGGTCGTGGCGCGCGTTTCCGAGGGTCTGGGCGAGGCGATGGTGGGAATATCGATCGACGAGATCCCGCCGCACGAGATGATGCAGGTCCGCTAGATGAAGATAGGTGTACTCGGACTGCAGGGGGCAGTGCGCGAGCACGTGCGTAGCCTGTCCCGGCTCGGTGTTGATACGCTCATCGTAAAGAGAGTCGAACAGCTCGATGAAGTATCCGCCCTGATCCTCCCCGGAGGGGAGTCGACAGCGATCTCCCTAATCGGCGGCGAGACGTTCCTCAAGCGATTGCGCGAACTGGCAAAGGGCGGATTCCCGTTCTTCGGCACCTGCGCCGGGATGATCCTTCTCGCTAGCGAGATCGAGGGACGAGCCGAGCCGTACGTGGGAGCGATCGATATCACGGTGGCGCGAAACGCCTCCGGGCGGCAGGTGCACAGCTTCGAGACCACCCTCAAGGTGGAAGGAGTCGGTGACGACGTGCCAGCGGTGTTCATCCGAGCCCCGTACATCACCAGGTTGGGCGACGGAGTGGACGCTCTGGCAGAGTATCAAGGGCACGTGGTTATGGCCCGGGAACGGAACGTCCTCGTGTCGAGCTTTCACCCGGAGCTGACGGATGACTTGCGAATACATGAGTATTTCCTCAATATCGTGGAAAAGAGAAATCAGGAGGACTTGAAATGAAGAAGGTAGCAATCAACGGCTTTGGCCGCATCGGACGGGCGTTCTTCCGCATCGCTTACGGCAAAGGCGATCTTGATATAGTGGCGATCAACGATCCGTTCATCTCGGCAGAGCAGGCACGATACCTGCTCAAGTACGATTCCGTCTATCATCGATACGATCGCGAGGTTGAGTTCTACGAGAAGAAGGATAGCGATGGGAACATTACGGATCAGGGGATCATCGTTTCGGGAAATGAGATTCCTATCCTGCGTGAGATGGACCCTAAGGATCTTCCCTGGGGAGAAATTGGGATCGATGTCGTGATTGAATCGACAGGGAAGTTCCTAACGCGCGAAAAAGCGTCAAAACACCTGGCAGGAGGGGCGAAGAAGGTCCTCCTGTCGGCGCCGGCGAAGGACGATGACATCCCGCAGATCGTCTACGGCGTGAACAACGATGCCTACGACAAAGCAAACGACCTGATCATCTCGGCCGCCTCCTGCACGACGAACTCCCTCGCGCCAGTGGCATACGTTCTTGAGAAGGAGTTCGGAATCGTCCACGCGCTCATGTCCACAGTGCATGGCTACACTGCCGACCAGAGGATTGTCGACGCCCCGCACAGCAAGTTCACCCGCGGGCGCACGGCAGCGGCGAACATCGTCCCAACAACGACCGGCGCCGCCACGGCGACGACGAAGGTCATACCCAGCCTCGATGGAAAGATGGATGGGATGGCGTTTCGCGTCCCCGTTCCCACAGGCTCCGTCACCGACTTCACAGCTGTCCTCAAGGTCGATGTTAAGCCTGCGGACATCGAGGAGAAGATGCGCGACTACGCGAATGGGAAATTGAATGGAGTCCTGGACGTAGCGAACGACCCGATCGTCTCAAGCGACATCGTCGGGGAGACACACGCCAGTGTCTTTGATCCCAGTCAGACAAAGGTTATCGACAAACGATTGGTCAAGGTTGTGACCTTCTATGACAACGAATGGGGGTACACGAACCAGCTTGTACGAGTGGCGAAGATCCTTTAGAAACGCACTATCTGCGGTGGGA